>JAFSXC010000084.1 GCA_017450105.1 Lachnospiraceae bacterium
CCGCTGCATCCGCAGCCGCCTGTGCGGCTGCCTGAGCATTCTGTTCCGATGTTCTTCTGTTGCTGCTCGATGAAGAGCTGCTGGTCGTTCTCTTTGTCTCGGTTTCGGTTTCTGTTTCGGTCTCCGTCTCCGTTTCGGTTTCGGTTTCCGTTTCGGTTTCTGTCTCTGTCTCGGTTTCTGTTTCGGTTTCTGTTTCTGTCTCGGTTTCCGTTTCCGTCTCTGTCTCGGTTTCTGTTTCGGTTTCTGTTTCTGTTTCGGTCTCCGTCTCCGTTTCGGTTTCCGTTTCCTCCACAGGCTCCTGTACGATCGCCGGCTGTTCCCTGTGAAGAAGCTCCTCCATATGGGCCTCGGCGATCTCGGACGCATTCGTATCCGGTACCGTCTCTTCAGCAGGCTTTTTCTGGCTGAAGTAAACACCAGCCGCTATTCCGCCGCCCGCCAAATAGATTATTATCATGACTACAGGAAACCATTTCTTCATGATGTCAGTACCCTCCAAATGTTATATACGAATAAAACGCGGTGGTGTGGCGTATCCCTTCCTTCTTTAGGGAAACGCTGAAAGGATTCGTTTTTTATTGTACGGCCTCCCCGAATACCATATCCCCGTAGGGCTCGAAGTCGGCACGGGTAAACACGCGCCCGACCTTGACGAACTCGTACTGGATCGCCTTTAAATAGTGGCGCATACAGACCTTGCCGTTCGCCGTCTCATCCTCCGCCGCCAGGAACGCGGCGTTCAGGATACAGTTCTTGATATTACCACCGGCAAACTCGAACTTCTCGGCGATAAAGCGGAAGTCCACATCCTCGTCCAGAGGCGTCGTCTTCGGTACTGTGGTCTTCCACAGCATCTCTCTCGTATCCTCGTTCGGAAACTGGAACTCTACGATATACTTCATCCGTCGGAAGAAAGCGGGGTCGATGTTGTGCTTGTAGTTCGTGGCCAGAACGCAGACCCCGTCGTAGGCTTCCATTTCCTGAAGCAGAAGGGCTGTTTTGTTGTTGGCCGAAGCCTGGTTGCTGCCGCCGTCGTCGGCACGCTTCGCGAAGATGGTATCGCACTCGTCGAAGAACAGAACGACGTTACACTTCTTGGCTTCGCGGAAGATCATGGACAGCGATTTTTCAGTTTCACCGACGTACTTATCGACAACCTTGGAAATATCCACGCGGTAGAGCTCCAGGTTCAGCTCATGCGCCAGAACCTGCGCCATCATGGACTTACCGGTACCGGGAGCCCCGTAGAGAAGAACGGTAAGGCCGCGGCCGTAGGGATATTTCTTCATATAGTTCCAGTCCTCGTAGACCTGCTTCTTGTTGTTCATCTGCTCGATGGCGTGGCCGATGGCTTCGCGCTGGTCCGGGTTCATAACGATATCCTCGAAACCGAACTTTGCCTCGACACGGGTCGCCTTCTGGGAAAGCTCCGAGGACATCTGGGCGTTGCAGCTCTTGAACAGGATCGCACGGCTGATCGTCTCGGTCCGGTCCATGACCGCCAGAGACCGCCCGTAATGGACGGCGTCCTTGATCTTGCCGGGAGTAAACAGGAACTTGGTGGCCATTTCGAAGAAGTCCACGTCGTCCCCGAAGGAATAGCCCTTTGAATAATAATTCCAGCAGGCCACACGCCCGTCGATATCCGGCGGCGCGAGCTCGAGCAGGGTAATCTGTTCCTTTGTAATTTCCTTGAAGTTAACGGTTTCCTTGGAGTTCGCGAACACCGTAATCCCCTTTTCGGTCAGCTTCGTAAAGAAAAGGTCCATGTAGCCGAAGAACTTTTCCTTTTCCTCGTCGCGGTACTGCAGCTCGTCCAGAACGCAGCAGCCGTCGGTCAGGATACACTCTCTCGTCACGGCCCAGATCGCCTTTTCCACGAACTGGAAGTCATAGACAAAGAGCTTTTTACAGTTTACGTTAATGGCCCGCAGACCGTTTTCCTTACAGAAATGGCGGACAAAGAATTTCCGTCCCGAGCCGTCGTCGCCGTGGTAGGAGAACAGCCGGCTTCCTTCCTTATAGGCGATCTTCATCGCGTCGAGCACGTTCTGATTACACAGGATCTCGTCCAGCTCCTCGCCTTCCTTTGTCAGCATCCGCATGAACCGGACGTAATTCTCATCCAGCTTCATACGATCGCGGCCGAAGAGGAAGTCGATGATACGCTTATCCGGAGATACCGCCGTCGAGAACGGCATGCTCGAGATCACGCGAAGATCCAGGACCGGAAGAAGCTGCTCTAAACAGACCGACATATCGCCGTAGGCTCCGGTAATGGAATATTCCTTTCCGAAATAAAGCTTTCCTGCGGATTCGATCGTAGGCGAGGAAAGATTTCCGTTTTCGTTTACGATCTGGAATACGCCCGAATAATCCGTCTGAGTCGAGGACAGGATACCGCAGGCGAAGCAGAAGATCGTAAAGGGCTCAAAATTCATCCTTGTACAAAGCTCATAGAAGGGCATCGACACTCCCTTCTCTTTGGAAAGTTTCGCACTTTTCTGGATCCAGTCCATACGTTCGGCGATGGACGAGAACGATGCCACCGTACTCGGGGGAGCCGCGGAGGCCAGGGGACTGGCGGCAGAGCTGTCCTCCTCCTCTTCCTCTTCCTCATCCTCCATACCGAAGGAGCCGAGAAGATCCATGATGTCCAGATCGTCCTCGTCGGGTTCGTCCTCCTCTTCCTCTTCTTCCTCGTCCCCTCCGCCGAAGAGGTCCGGCAGATCCTCATCTCCGCCTACCGGGGTTTCCTGCCTCGAGGATTCCTCCCGGGAGAATTTTAAGAGCTGCTCCTGGGTCGTATCGCTGGCCACCTCGAGGTCGGGGTAGAGAACGCTTTTGAATCCGCCCTGGCCGTTGGTATAAATCGCCTTCATACCCTCCAGGTACTCGTTCAGACAGCGGTTGACACAGTCAAAGATGTGCCGCATGTAGTCGTTGTAGTTTTCAAAGGCCTTTGGTTCGATCGTTTTTTCTGCCAATTTTAAAGCCCTCCTGTCATGTTCGGCTCTTCCTTCTTTTTCGTATGGAAGATTGCCGTTCGTTCAAAAACATCCGGATTTGTATTGATCCCGTTCCTCATGTCACTGGCGAACACGCTTTTGGTATCGTTCAGATACCCCCATTTCGGCGGCTGGTCATAGATCAGGGTTTCCACATCCTCATCGTCAGCGCGCCTCAGGTCGTCGTTTTTTTTCCTTTTTTCCTGGTTTAATCTTTTGTTTTCATCGAGCAGCCTTTGCGAGAATTTCATAAAACTCTTTCCTTTTCAAAAAATTTATGTTATAATTAAAAGTTTCTATTGCATTTTGACAACACCTGTGTTATCCTTGAGTGTAAGAAAGTATGAAATGAGGTTAAACCATGAATAACAAACAAAAAATCCTACTGTGCGGATCGATCATTGCTTATATTCTGTTCCTCGTTTTCTTTATACGAACGGACCTTCCGCTGATGCTCGTCTTCTTTATTATCCAGAGCGTTCTTCTGATCGCCTTTTCCTATCTCTGTTGGCGAAGCGCCTCGGAGCCGAAGGAGGAGCTTGACCAGCTTCGTGCCGAGAACGTTCTATTAAAGGAGCAGAACGAAAAGATTCTGGATGAGGCTCACGTAAGGACTTCCGAAAAGGATAACGCCCTGAAGGCCGCCAAGGAAGAGCTGGTCGACGCCAGAAACCAGGTTACCGAGCTGGAGCGCCAGGTTTCCAGCCTTACGGAGGAGCTTAATTCCGTTCGTATGGAAGCGATGGCCAGGGAGGCGGAGGCTGCTGAGGAGGACGATGGAACGTCCTTCCTGCCCCAGATCCGGAAACAGCCCGCCGCTACGATAAATATTATCGAAGTAGCGAAAAACGCGGCAGCCGAGATGGCCGAGGCGGCTCAGAAGGCCGGCTTGACGATCCGAATCGCTTCCAATAAGGATACTTATCTTGTAAAGGCCAATCCGGAAATGCTTCGCATTATGTTCCGGAATATAATGGATAACTCCATTAAATACATGAATCGCCACGGTGTGCTGATCGTTACGATCTCCAATATCGAGGAGGACCTTTTCGTAGTCCTGAAGGACAATGGTGAGGGTCTCGCGGAGAGCGAAACGAAGCATATCTTTGAGTTGAACTACCAGGGCAGCAACCGCATCAGCGGAAACGGCCTCGGACTTACTCAGGCGAAAGCCATTATCAACTACTACGGCGGTACCGTCTACGCCAAGAGCACCCCGGGTAAGGGAATGGGCATCTACATCCAGCTTCCCACCACCTAACCGGTATTATAACACAAAAGGAGAATCCTTTCATGAAAAAACCTTTGCTTCCTTTTTTTATTGCCCTGGCTGTCATCGCTGCGGGAGGAGTTCTTACCGTAGTACTCCTTCTGAAGCTTCCGAACAGCTCTGCCAATGCCGGAGAACTGCAGGAAGCCGACTATAAGATCGATACCGTTATCGGATCGGCGGCCTCCGGCGTCCGCAGCGCCACCTCCGAGGACGGCTCGATTGCCGCTCCCGAGTTGCCGGTTACTGTTCCCGAATCCATCGCTTTAGACGAGGAGCCGGAGACGGAAACGGAAGAGCCGGCTGCTGAGCAGCCTGTGGAAGAGCAGCCCCGCTTCTATAAAATTACGACAACGAACCGGATTACGATTCTGCGTCTTCGGGAAGCTCCGAATCTGGAAGCAAAGATTTTGTATAAGATGCCTCCGGGAACTCCCGGTTATGTTATCCAGAGAGGAAATCTCTGGTCCTATATCGTGGCCTCTACCAAGGACGGTCTGAAGACCGGCTATGCCTTTAACGGGTACCTGTGGTTCGAGGAAATGGACGAAGCCGATATTCCCGCCGAGGTCCGCGCTGTTTCCGTTCCGGATCCCTGGCCGGCGGAAGGAGAAGGGCCCTCCGATTTTGTAGGTAATCCTTACGGGAACGATGTTGGCGGAAGCGCTTCCTCCGGTCCTTCGTCCGAGAGCGGAGAAGCCTCGGAAGGCTCCGGCGATTCCGGTTCTTCCGGTTCGGGCAGCGGTTCCTCTACGGCCGACGCCGGTTCCGCCATGTCCGCAAGCCCGGGTCCCAACAAGGGGAGCGAGCTCGAAGAAACGCTGGATCCCGCTACTGCGAAGACTCTGGCGGACAACCAGGCCAACAGCCAGCGCTTCGGTTCGGATCCGGAGAGAGCGCAGGCTCTCGGAGCTCTGCAGCAGCCGGAAACCCGTTACAAACCCGATGAAAGAGAATGGCCGGATGATGAGGATGATACGGAAACCTCTTCCTCCTCTTCTTCCTCCTCTACGTCGCCCAGCGTCGCCGCTGCGACAGCGCCGGAGGTGGATACCTCCAGAGGAAACTAAAGGGTTCGGATAAAACAGCCAGACGGCTAGAACTTCTTCTCCATTGTGAAGATGTTCCAGCCGTCTGTATATTCATAATTTACCTTATCCATGGATTCCTTAACCATAAATACACCAAGCCCCCCGATTTTCCTTTCCTGGGCGGAAAGCGTAATATCGGGGTCTTCTTTTGCGAGGGGGTTATATGGCATCCCACGGTCGCGGAATGTAGCTTTGAAGTTGTTGGGAGTCACCTCTATAACGACAACCGCTTCTCCCGCTTTTCCTTCGTAGGCGTAATGCGCAATGTTGATAAAGATCTCTTCGGCGGCTATCAGGATCGGCATAATATGGGTTTCAGGACAGCCGTTCTTCCGCAGAAGGGTCTCCATCGTGTTCTGTACGTCCATTAAGGTCTCGTCGGTAGCCGGAAGCCTTAATTCTACCTTTTTTTCCATATTTTGTCCTACACGACCGTAAGGATCTTACTAAAGCCGGACATATCGAACACCTGCTTCACAGTCGGTCCCACGTTCAGTATCTTTAAGGTACCGCCCTTGCTGGTAGCTGTTTTCTGTCCAAGCAAAAGAGCACGAAGACCGGCACTGGAGATATACTCCACACTCCGGAAATCCAATACTACATGCTTACATTTCTGGTAAGCGTCCAGGATCTTTTTCTGAAGATCCGGAGCGGTCGTGGTATCAACGCGGCCCTCCACGGTCAACTGAATAACCTCGCCCTCTCTGGTTTCTGTTATTTGCATTCTGAGTTTTTCCTTTCTTTAGAATCTATATCCTATGGAAGCTATTTCAGAACGATAGTTCCATTGATATCCTGATAATCATCCAAAGTGGCGAATACTTCATCTGAGATCTGCGCGTTCATATCCAGATAGATGTTGCTGTCCAGAATACCGGTTTCCTTAAGCTGGATCAGATGGATCCGGCTCCGGATCGGCTTAAACTGGTCGATCAGATATTCCAACTGGAACCGCTCGTTTTCGTTCAGGAGCTTCCGGATCAGGATATTCACATCGTAGATGGATTCCTGGACCAGGTTTCCACCGATAATATCTCCCTTTTCCTTATAGGCCTGGATCGTGTTCTGCTCCAAGATCAGGGGCTTCTCCTGCAAAACGATCTCGAGAAGACGCTCCAGACAGGCCTTTGTCCCCTTCAGCCGATTCAGAGAATAGGCTTCCTTAACGAGGTTTCTGCAGACCGATTCCTCCAGATAATCTCCGCTTATGTCGATCCCGAGCCAGGAAGCGTAAATAGGCAGGATCTCCGCCGGGCAGGTATCCAGGTCGAGGAGCTTCGGCAGCCGGTCAATCTCATCGTCAAAGTCATTATAGATCGAAGAATACACGGAGATCAGCCGATGGAAGAAGGACCCACGCTGTCTGTAGATCTCCGGGAAGGCCGGGAAGAAGGTATCGCTGTTTCTCTGAACCCTTATTTTATCGAGCGTTCCGACCCCTGTACCGACGATCTCGATCATCAGATAAAGATATCGTCCTTTCAGATTATACAACAGAATATCTGATTTGCCAACAAAACGCTCACCATAAGGTTCATCAAAAAATGCTTTTCTGTCCAAATCCGGCGCATTCTCATCTGTAAGTACGTCGTCCAGCTTGTAGGAACCTTTTTCATCGTAGATCGTGTCCATATTCCGCGCGCTGGCATAGACGTAATAGACCATATTCTCCGGGAGATCGATGGAAAAGTTCAGTCTCCCCCACTCCGTATCCTCCATGGCGCTGTCGATGGCGCGCATGATCACGAAATGGAAGCTGGTATCCTCTTTGGTATGCAGCACACCCTCATCGTCCATTATCATACCGATCAGAAGGGCTTTTTTCAGTCTGTTCTTTTTGATGGAATAGTTGATCGCCAAGGCTATCTCCTTTTATTTTTCAAAGGTTATGAGTTCCAGATTTACCTGACCCGGGATCAGGAGGCAGTTCTCCGCAGGAAGAATATCCGCATCCTGCATCTTCGCATGTGCCGCCGTCTTCGGCCGCAGAGACAGTTCATAAATATACTCCACACAATCCAAAAGCTCGATGGCATGGAACACTTCGTCAAACTTCAGCAGCTCTCCGAAGTTC
This sequence comes from Lachnospiraceae bacterium, assembly GCA_017450105.1. Lineage (GTDB taxonomy): Bacteria > Bacillota > Clostridia > Lachnospirales > Lachnospiraceae > RUG12461. The sequence continues at coordinate 7,444 of JAFSXC010000084.1, forward strand.
TTTTCCGAATTCAGATAGTCGATATGCTGGCGGATCGTCTGCTCGATCATGGAACGGCTGTCCTCGTAATGCATCTTGACATAGATTGTTCCGGCCACGTCCACCTGGGAATATACCGGCGATACGAGCTCCACACGGGTCGTAAGGAGCCGCCGCATCTCTAACTGTCTGCGGATAATGGTCCGATAGCTGTCCAGAAGTCTCGGATAGTCCTCGTCCGTTCCGGGCTTGATCGAGATCCGCACCAGGTTCCGTCCCTCATCCATAAAGGCTCTGGCCTTGTGGATGCAAAGCCCCGGCGTATATTTTACGACACGCTCATAATCCTGCTCGGTAACGGCGGTATAGGGCATTTCCATATCCACCACGAATCTCTGTCTTACGGATTCGATCTTTTCCCGGAAGGCTCCTCCGGTACCGGCTCCGGGATTATAATACACCGCGCCGCTGTCATCGTGGATCGAGACAAGCTCGTTTCCTCCGCGGATGTTCCCCTCCGGTCCCTTTGTAACCGCGACACCCGCCAGATAAAGCTCCGCGCCGATAAAATCTCCGGCATCCTCGATCACGATCTTTCCGTCGTTTTCAAGAAGATGGTAGGTCAGCGCCTCCTCCTCATATTTATCCGGCCGCACAAAATCATAGACCTCGTCTCCGTTGTCTAAAATCCGGCGCGCCATAATGCAGAAGCTTTCGTTGATCAGATGAAGGTACGGCAGCTTGATTTCCTGATTGTCATAGCCCAGAACACGGCCAAGCTGGTACTGGCGCATAACGTCCTCGGTATAGGCCACCACCTTCACGGAGTTTTTGGTCTTCGCCGGCGCATAGCCGTATTTTTCCCGGTCAAACAGGAGCTTGAACTTTCCGAAGCCCTCCTTGGAAAGCTCTACAAAACGACCCTGCCGCGGGGTCCCGCCGGAAAATTCATAGCGATGGTAGGATTCGCCCTTTTCCTCCTTGCAGAAGACATCCAGATAGGCCTCCTCCGCGAGCTCCGAATCCAGCTCGACTTCGGCCACGCGATTGTGGAAGTTGTGGCATTCAGCCAGAGTGTCCTTCTGCCAGACCTCAAACAGGAAGGCGTCGATCGCGGTTACCTTCGGCCGGATATCGTAATCCGCCTGGGTCAGCACGACGCGGATACAATAGCCCTCCTCGGGCCCGTCCGTATATACGGCCGCCGGCGAGGAAGGAAGGCGCATACGGATCTCTCCGCTGGTCAGGAACGCGTTTGTATTGTCCCGGACATTCATACGCACAAATCCGCGCTGGGTATAGCATTCGAAGCGGATGGAGGCAAAGCTGTTTCCCATGTGCTCCGTAAACGGATTCCGGTTAAAGCGCTCCTTCAACGTAAAGTAGAAGATCATCTCCTTTTCCGGCTCCGGCAGCTTATTCAGGAAGAAATAGAGGGAATTCCCGGCCTCCGGCCGAAGCCCGAAGATCTCGGCAGGGATCTTGGTCTCCCGGTCGAGCAGGAACTCGAACTCGTTAAACTCCCCGTTTTTTTCTCCGTAGATCCCCGTAATATGGTAATCATCGATCGTAACGGCCTTGTTGGTTTCAAAGATCAGATTACCGATCTGGAATTTATGGTTTGCCGGCAGCGTATAGGGATGGGTTACATTTTCCGCGGAAAGCAGAAGCCTGGCGGTCCGACCCTTACGGATCTCAAAGCCCACCATTTTCATGAGGTTCTGCTTTACCTCAAACGGAATCGCCTCGATCGTCTCCTGCTGGATCGTCTCGTAGCCGCATAAGGTCTCCAGGATCGTAACTGCGGGATCCGAGGGGTTAAAGTTTGTCCATTCCCTCGAATACAGCGGGATCTGGGTCAGGGCTTCACCGTAACGCTGTATAAATGTTTTTCCTTCCGGGCTGTGATATTCAAGCATCTGACTTCTCCTCAATAAGTGCCGATTAATAACTCACTTAATCCGTTCGGATTATTCCCGTAAGCGGCCTAAGGACGCCGACGAAAATTCCGTTCCTTAATACAGGATGTGAACCTTATACTCTCCTCCGGTACAGACCATGAAGGGCGAAATCTCCACATCCTCCAGATCCATTTCATGGACACCGGATACATCCCGATACTTCGCGATCATGACCGCCTTCTTCACAATGGCCTTACTCTTTAATACATTCAGCCGCATAAGAAGCTGGGACTTCTTCGGAAGCGTTCCGAGCTTCCAGCCATGTCCGTCATAATAACCCAGCGGATTCAAAAATTCATCCAGACATTCCGCCATCAGTCCCTGGATCTCAAAGCTCTCGTCCAGATTCACGATATTCACCCAGACGCTGACGGAGATCTCCACATAGATCGGCTCCACCACATGCAGCTTTGACGGGATCACCGTAAGCTCGCAGTTCTGAAGAAGATATCTCTTCAGACCTCCGACGATCCGGTGGAAGGCGTAAGAGCCGTCCAAAAAGTCTCTCATCAGGAGGATAAAGCTGATCTCGGAATCGTCCTTCTTTCCTTCGATGGTCGTTCCCACGATCCCGGCCACCTGGTCGATGGTATCCGAGTAGGAAAGGATCGCGTATTCATAATCCCGCATCGTAACCAGCCGTCCTCTGGAGCTTAGGATCGAAGAACCGCGTTCCAGAGCGCTGTCGATGGATTCGATGTCGCTTCCGCCATAGGCCTTTACCGGGTTCGTTACATTCCCGACATAGACGATGTTTCCGAGGAAGGAATCGATCTGGTTCGCACCCACGTTTCCGAGCTGGCCGTTGCAGCGCCGGACCTGGATCTTTAAGGCGACACCGTTGTTTACCTTGGGAATCCAGGTATGGATCCCGTCGCCGAAATAAACGACGTTCTGAAGCCGGTCCAGACCGTAGCTTCTGGGATCCTCCGCCGTCTCCAGGCGCTGGGCTTCCTTCCATTTTACAAAGAAGGCCGTAATCTGTCCCAGAATATCGTATTCGATCCGTACATTATCCGGATCCTCCGCCGCCATCGAAAGCATCCCGTCTCTGGAATGTCTTCCCAGCTCGTTTACCCATACATTTGCGTCGAGAACATTGGTCACACCAAGGGCAAACCGGACGTTCGGGATCGCCTCCTCGATATAGAAGTCCGCTTCCGAGCGCGTCTCGATATTGGAAACCTGGATCGCGTTCAGAAGGATATTGTTGATCAGAGGAAGCGATTCCTCCTGCTTCTCATCGCGATGGGAGTTCCTGACCACCCGGAGCCAGAACAGCTTATGGTTTTCAATGGTCTTTCTCTGCATATCCGCCGGCGGCATGAACATGATGATACCGGAGCGGGTAAAGTCCTGTGTATAATCCAGGATCTTGATTGGATGAAATTCATCTCTCGAAAAATACTCAAAGTGGCAGGGCAGCTCGTCGTAGCGCACCCCGTCCTCGAGCTGGATCAGAAGGCTGATCGGGCCGTTATCCAGCCGCTCGGAGAAGCCGAGATAAAGGGCATCCTCGGTATACTCGCCCTTCCGGAAGGTAAGGAAACCCTTCTCGGATTTCTGGCTGCTGGTCAGGTCAAACCGGCGGGTACCGATAATGGCCTCCATTCTCTGAGCCTCGACATAAGTACTTTCGTAGCTGTAGCTGATCTTCAGATTCCGGATATGGGGATAGGTATGCACCGCAGGCCGCATATAGCAGTTGTCCGCCTTGATGATCTGGAGACGGATGCATCTTCCCTCATAGGAGCCGCTGCTGCTGGGCTCCCAGTCGTCGGGGCAGGTAAAGCTCAAGGTAACATGAGCCGCTTCCCCGCTTTCGAACATAGCCCGCTGATCCGCGATCGGCAGCCGCTTCCAGCCCGTTCCGTTATAGTATTCGATGGCCACCTCCTGGATGGTACAGAAGGCGGGATTGTCCGTCAGATAGGTCCGGGGCTTTCTCTTTATGATCTTGAGCTCGACGGCTTCTTCTTCCGGCGTCAGGCTCATACGGTGGTCGTCATAGGACACATCAAAGGTGATGGTCATATCCGAATCGGCCTTGCTGAAGTAATTATCGTGGCCGATAAAGCAGGTGGAATACAGAGCGATCTCGTCGCCAAACGGATCAAACCGTTCCGTATTCATATCGTTTGTTCCGTTATTTACAGCCTCCGCAGCGGCGGGCCTTCCGGAGGAGGCGAAGCTGATCTTCTGCACTCTCTGGGTTTCCGCTACCGCATGCTCGGACGAAAGCAGAAGGACGCTGTAGACATCATCGTTGATCGTAACCTTCTTATTCGCCTTCGTTTTCCTAAGCAGGAAGGTACAGCCATCCTCCATAAGGGTCACGTCCGTAACAGGCTCGATCCCCTCTTCGGTAATATAGGAGAACTTCAGCTTTCCCTGTTCGATCATGTTCACGAGCTTTTCATTTCCGTCAAAGCGGATGAAAATATCGTTATCCTCCACATCAAAGACGGTCTTGTGGTAGAAGATCAGAACATTCTGATCGATCCCTTCCATCTGGCCGAACAGGCGGAAGGGCTCGAATTTACTCTTCCAGATCCGATTATCCGGCTCGTCATTTACCTCGCCGGGCTCGGTGATCTCTTCTCCCTCTTCGTCTGCCTGCTGGGGAGGTCTTCTCGCAAACCGAAGACCCGGTACGATCTCCGGCTTTTCAAACTGGCCCTTTAAGGGAACAATCGCCCCTGTCTCCGCATCCGAAAGGAAGGAAGCCGCGATCACAGAGCTCGTCGCGTATACGCCGTGCTCCGTTTCGAAGATAAGAGGCTCTGCATCTCCCGATACGAGCTGGGTCCCGCGGGGAATCCCCACGCCCGGGATCGAATCCGATACAAGATCGCAGACCACGATGCCGCTGGCGGGCTTTGCCGGAAGAAGGGAAATATCCAGCATGTTCACGAA
>JAFSXC010000009.1 GCA_017450105.1 Lachnospiraceae bacterium
GACACCTTCCCCTCAAGGGGAAGGCTTTAGACGGAAATGAAATACTGGAAGGATAATACTCATGGCTACATCCCTGACCCTGATGGGGAAGCTGGCTTCGATGCTTCTCATGGTCATACTCGGAATTGTAATTGTACGCTTAAAGCTTGTGAAGGAAACGGACAGCAAACCGCTGTCCGCTATTGTGGTCTATGTTCTGCAGCCGGCGCTGATCATCCACTCGATGCAGCTTACCCTGACGCCGGAGCGGATCCGCGCCTTTGTCTTCGGTCTGATCTTCTGCGTCGCGGTTTACGTGGTCTGGATTCTGCTTTCGATCGTTTTGAAAAAGCCCTTCCGGCTTCATGCGGTGGACCAGGCGACGATGATCTACTCCAACGCCGGAAACCTGACCTTCCCGGTCGTGGCCATGGTGCTGGGGGAGGAGGCGGTCTTCTTCGTGGCGGCCTTGCAGATCCCGTTCAATCTCTTCATCTGGAGCCACGGGAACCAGATCATCAGCGGCGAGAAGAAATTCCACATCCGTAAGGTACTCTTGAACTCCAACATCATCGCCCTGGCCGTCGGCCTTCTTCTTACGGCGTTCCATGTAGAGCTTCCGGATGTCCTGGATACGACGATCACCGCGCTCCAGAATGCGGTTGCGCCGGTTTCGATGCTGGTCATCGGCATGGTTATCGCAAACTGCTCGCTGAAGGAGATCTTCGGGGTCAAAAAGGCCTATCTGGTTCTGTTCGGAAGGCTGATCCTGTTTCCCGCTGTCGCGATGCTTCTGCTTTTTGCGACCGGGATAATGAAGCGCTTCCCGGAATTCATACCCGTAGCCATGGCGCTCTTCGTGGGGCTGAGCGCCCCGCCGGCGTCGACGGTGTCCCAGCTCGCCGTTCTGCACGACAACCATCCGGTGGAGGCCGGTACCTACAACACGCTGGGAATGTTTCTGTGCTTGGTGACGATGCCGCTGATGCTGTTTTTATATCAGCTTCTGTTTCCCAGGTAAGACAGAGAACCGTCCAATGTCATTCATTTCAGCAAATCTACATGTTGGCGCTTTGGCAAGCCATCGCCCAGACTCTGTGCTCGGGGCCCTCGAAAAGAACGGCCCCCTCGGAAAAGCGCTGCCCCTGATGCTCGGCCCGGGGGCCTCTTACTCGCGTTATGAGGAAAGCCTGTAATATGGAGGAGAAGGATGAAGGAACACCGTATCAAATGTGTAGAAGAAGGCAGTATCGCCGAGGAGCTGGAGCTGGAGGGCGGCGATACGATCCTTTCCATAAACGGGAAGGAGGTGAAGGATGTCTTTGAATACCGGCTTCTGATCCAGGAGGAGGAGCTGACGCTTCTTGTTCGGAAGGTGAACGGAGAGGAGTGGGAGCTGGACATTGAAAAGGACGAGGAGGAGGAGCTCGGGATCGAATTCGAAAATCCGATGATGGACGATTACCGCTCCTGCTCCAACAACTGCATTTTCTGCTTCATTGACCAGATGCCGCCGGGGATGCGCGACACCTTATACTTTAAGGACGATGATTCCCGGCTGTCCTTTCTGCAGGGCAATTATGTGACGCTGACCAACATGAAGGACGAGGACATCGAACGGATCATTACCTACCACATGGCCCCGATCAACATCTCCGTTCATACCACGAACCCCGAGCTCCGGAAGATGATGCTTCACAACCGGTTCGCGGGCGAGGCCTTAAAAAAGATCGACCGTCTTTTTGATGCCGGGATCCCGATGAACGGGCAGATCGTTTTATGTAAGGGTGTCAACGACGGGGAGGAGCTTTCAAAGACCATTCGGGACCTCGCGGCCTATCTTCCGCACATGAACAGTCTTTCGGTCGTGCCGGTCGGGCTTACGAAATACCGGGAGGGGCTTACTCCCCTGGAACCCTTCACAAAGGAGGACGCGCTTGAGGTTCTCGGGCGTATCCATGAGGCACAGGATCTATGCTTTGAAAAATGGGAAAACCACTTCGTTCATGCTTCGGATGAGTGGTACATACTGGCGGAGCGGGACATCCCCGAAGCGGACAATTACGACGGTTATCCGCAGCTTGAAAACGGGGTGGGGATGATGCGGCTTCTGACGGATGAGTTTGTCGAAGCAATGGAAGAAGAGAAGGGAGACCCCGGTCTTTATGTGAAGAAAACCCTGTGCTGCGGGAAGCTGATCGCGCCGACCTTAACCACGCTGGCCGCCCTGTTTCAGCAGAAGTTTCCGAAGGCGGATTTATCGGTTCTGCCGATCCGCAACGACTTCTTCGGAGAACGAATCACGGTTTCGGGTCTGATCACCGGCCGGGATCTGATCGCGCAATGCAGGGAAAGAGACCTTGGCACAGAGCTTCTTATCACCTCCAATATGCTGCGCTTCCAGGAGGATGTATTTCTGGACGACATACGGGTTTCGGACGTGGAAAAAGAGCTTCGCGTCAGGGTCAATGTTGTGGGGCCCGGCGGGGAAGCTCTTCTTAACGCACTAAAGGAATGAGGGGGATCAATCCTTCTTCTCGTTTTCCAGTTTTTTAATCATCGCATCCAGAGCCGATTTCTCTTCATCGCTTATGAGGCGGTCGGGATTGACAAGAGAGATGAGCTGGCCCTTGACGGAGGCTACGTTGGACAGATATCCGACCTGGCCCGCGGAAATAATATTGGGGACGCCCTGCAGGTCACCTTCCTTCAGATCACTTATTTCCTTTACCCCGTCAATCGGAAGGGCAAGCAGACCCTTACGCAGTCTCGTAATTATTACGGCATCCGGGGGAGCCTGGGTTTTTCCCAGATTCAGGCTTTTTTTCAGGCTGAAGACGGGGATGCAGGTTCCCTGCTGGTAGGTTATTCCGAGGACGTTCGGGACAGGGGTCGGGATCTCCGTAATCTCCTGGTCCCTGACAATGGAGGAGACGTAGTCCACGTCCATTCCTAAGGACAGCCTTCCTACTTGAAATATCAGGATTTGGCGGATTCTCTTTTCTGACACTTTTTTCAACCCCCTTTTTTATACTTATTATTGGCCCCCCGGTCGCGGCCCGAAGATGCGTTACGTTGGGCCGTTCTATTAACAGTATTGGCCTCCCGGTCGCGGCCCGAGGATACGTTACGGCGGGACCTCCTACTGCGGTGTGTCTGAAAAAAAATTTCCCAGTCCCCATGTTTCTTGTTTCCGGTGTCTAACCTTTACACAGTTCATCATGCTGGTATCACGACAGGGAAAATTTTTTTCAGACACACACTCCGTTCGCGGCCCGAGGACGGTATGTGGCGGGCCGCTCTATTAATATATTGGCCTCCCGATTGCGGCCCGAGGATGTTTATTGGC
>JAFSXC010000085.1 GCA_017450105.1 Lachnospiraceae bacterium
CAGATCCAGGTTTTTGCGCAGGTATCCGATCAGAGTACGTTCTTCGGACATTGAAAAAACGCGGATATTCTGACCACACCGTTTTACAGACACACAGTTTGTGGTGAACCGGACCGTGATATCTCTTTTTACCGCATACAGGCGGAGAGAGTTCATCATGGTGACAATCTCAGATACCGTGGATGGAGCCAGACCCTGGTTTTTCTTTCCACCATGTGTTCTGAGTTCATTCACAAACTCCATCAACTCCTCGTTGGTGATCTCTGTAAGCTCGGCATCTCCGAGAGCCGGAAGGATATAGCATCTTAAGAGATCCTGATACTTCACGACTGTGGATTCCTTTAAGTCCACGCCGACTTCTGAGAGCCACCGCACGCTGATCTCGGAAACCGTTCCGGCCCTTTTCTCCGGTAAGCGGCTCCACGCAGCGGTTTCTGTGACCTTGTTCAGCTTTTCCAGTACTTCCTTGCGGCTAGCGGCATAGACAGAGCCGTATTTGGTCCTGCCGTTTACTTGGCCGATGACATACCGTCCTTCCCAACGCCCGTCCTTTCTTTTGTAGATGTGTTTTCCTGTTTTTGGCATTGCTTTTCCTCCTTTTCCCAAAATTCGTGACTACAACATAGTTGCAAAAAAGTTTGCTCTGCCTATAAAGTAGTCGGTTACTTATACCGATAAATAAAATGTCAGTGAAAAAGTAGCAGGATCGATTTCCAGTATTTTGAATATGTGATTGTGCAAATTGCCACATTTAGAACTTTGAATTGACAAGGTTTTTTGTGTCTTGTATAATAATTAAAATATATTTGCAGACTTAGGCTGGAACATGGAAGATGTTCTTCCACGAGCAGAAACACACGATTAGCTGTATCGTATGCCCATCAAAAAGAGCGGATTGTCCTTATGACATCTCCGCTCTTTTCTGTTATGCTTATTCACCCTGTTGTCAATAAACGGAGGCTGACAGACGTCTGTTCAGATCCTTTTCGGATAGAAAATCCTCATCATTTCTGATGAGGTTATATAGTACGGAGAAGGAGGAATTTGAACCCTTGCGCCGTTATTAACAACCTGCACCCTTTCCAGGGGGTCCCTTCGGTCAGCTCGGGTTTTTCTCCGCATAATACTCAAAAATAAAATGTCCATTTAATTAAATTATATTAACACATCTGGTGCCGTCTGTCAACTCTCCTGACGGGTTGGGATTCACAAAAACAGATTGAAAAAAAGACCTGCCGCTGATATAATGAATTCACCTGAAGCAAGGAGGGAAAACAGCATGGACGGTATTTCCGGAATCAGTTCTCCTGCGCTCTCTGCCTTAACGAAAGCCCAGCCTCAGACCATGGCTTCCGAAGTCGGAACGGCCATGCTGGGAAAAAGTCTCGATCTGATGCAGACCATGGGTGATTCCGTTACGAAAATGATGGAACAATCCGTGAATCCCGGTGTCGGTGGGCGTTTTGACATGAGTGTGTAGAAAGAACATCAGGCAAACGACAATGGCCGGATCGGTTAACCCGATCCGGCCATCGCCATGTCTTTCAGGATTGTATTCTCCGTATCTTCCCCTGTTCCAGAGAAATGATTCTTTCCTTATATAAATGTCCCACCGCTCTCTTGAAGGCGTTTTTGGAAAGTCCGGTTTCCCGCCGGATCACCTCCGGGGACGCGGCCTCCGTAAAGGGGAGCACTCCTCCGTAAGAATCGATGATCGAAAGGATGTGCTCCGCGTCCTTTCCGATCTCAAGATAGGCCCGGTCTCTCAGCGTCAGGTCCAGCTTCCCGTCCTCCTTTACCGCGGTAATCCGGGCCTCCACAATATCTCCGATCGAATAGGAGGTAACATCCTCATGCCGCGGGATCATTCCGGAATACCGGTCGTCCACCGCCACAAAGGTTCCGAAATCGTGGCCGAACTCGTAGATCCGCCCTTTTACCTTATCTCCCGCCGCATACGGCGGATGGAGCGAAAGCAGGGGATACAGCTTTCTCATGCTGGCCGCCAGCCTTCGGCTGTGGTCCACATATAAGCGTACCAGGACCTCTTCTCCCGCCTTCACGCGTTTTGTCATTTCCTTATATGGAAGAAAAAGGTCCTTGGGCAGGCCCCAGTCGAGAAAGGCGCCGATCCTCGTTACCTCCCGTACCACAAGCACCGCCGGCTTCTCCATTGTAAGAAGCGGCTCCTCCACCGTCGCCACGGGCCGGTCCTCGGAATCCAGATAAAGGAAAACCCTGAGGGTTTCCCCGATACCGCAGCCCCCGGGTACCTCCTTTTTGGGAAGAAGAACCTCCTCTTTCGTTAATTCATCAATTAAGTATATCCCAAAATCCTTTTTTCTGCTGATTTTCAGCTCTTGATATTCACCCAGTCGAAGCATAATTTAATCCTCAATTAATTCATCCAGAGTCTTCCCGTAGGAGGGAAGAAACTCCTCCATAAAATCCTTAAGCTCCGGTAATTCGGCCTGCATCCCGGCAAGCGTCTGTTCCGTAGCCATCCGGGCCTTCCGAAACTCCGTATTTCCCGAAGCCTCCTCCTCCAGACACTTGATCAGGGCCGAAAGCTTATCCGCCGCCTTGACCAGCCTCCGAAGGTAGCGGTCCTCCTCTCCCTCTGCCGAGGGTTTCAATATCTCTTCATAGGAAGCCCTTAAATCATATGGCAGTTTTTCCAGGAGGCGGTCCTCCGCAACGCTCTCCACTTCCTTATAGGCCGTCTTCAGACTATGATTATAATACTTTACCGGAGTCGGCATATCCCCGGTGATGATCTCCGAGGCATCGTGAAACAGCCCGATCAGCGCCGCCCGCTCCCCATTCAGCTTCCGTTTGTACCGGGCATTCCCGATCATACACAGCGCATGGGCAATCATCGCCACCTCAAGGGAATGCTCACTTAAGTTTTCCGGCCGGGAATTCCTCATCAGCGCCCATCGCTCGATATACTTCATCCGCGACATCATCGCGAAAAATCCAAATTCTTTCATCTTCCTTCACTTTCCTTAGAAGGTTATTCTTGCATGATTATGCCGTCAGCTTATTCGTTTTTCTCCATAACTACGGCTTTTCCCCGGTTTTCAGCCGGCATCGTTCTCAACAAACTCCAGGATCCGGTCGATCGTAAGCCTTTGCTGCTCCTCCGCCGTGATCCTTCCCTCGCCGTCACCGCTCTGGGGACCGTAATTTCCGAACATGGCGTGGTTGCCTCCGTCGATCACGTACTCTTTTCCGTTCGAAGGCCAATATCTCTTTGTTTCCTCATAAATGTCCTCCTCCAGGCATTGATCCTCCGAGCCGTAGATGGATAAAAACGCCAGCTCCTCCGGAAGAGCCTCGGTCGGATAGGCTGCAAGCAGGATCAGCCCGTTTAACCGGTCCCGGTTCTCCGACGCAAATTGTCCCGCAACGACACCGCCAAGCGAATGGCCGCTCATATACCAGTTCTCATAGGAATAATTCTGAAGTACCCCGTCTGCCCTGTCTTTTCCGAAGATCGCGAGATGCAGGGGCATATCCAGAAGGAAGGTATCGATCCCCGCCTCCGATAGCTTATGGAGCAGCGGCGCATAGCTTTCTGTCTGTACCTTTCCTCCGGGATAAAAGACCAGAGCCGTGTCGGTTCCGGGGCCGTCAAAGAAGTAATCGTTTCCGCGCTTTTTCACCTCCACGTCCCTGCTGCTGACAAGATACTCTGCCGTCTCTCCAAACGCATGATAGTATAAGGAGAAGTAAATTATGAGATAAACCGCAAGAAAGGAAAGCCCTAAGCCTGTGGAAAGAAGAATCTGCTTTCCGTTTGTCCATCCCGTTTTATGATGTGCTTTTCTGTAACGATCCATGCCGCGGGTCACAAGGGTTCCGAGGACAAAGCACACGCCAATGATCAAAAATGCAAAAAATACCCGATACAAAGAAGTCTCCTGTTATTCTAATAATTCCATTCTGCCAGGAACCGGCGGTCACCGCCCGAGGTCAAAAAAGGGCTGCCGCCTGAATGCGGCAGCCCGGAAGGTAAAGCAGATTATCCGAAGTATCTCTTCAGAAGGCCTTCAAAGGCTTTTCCGTGTCTCGCTTCATCTCTGGCCATCTCATGAACCGTATCGTGGATCGCATCCAGGTTCAGCTCCTTGGCACGCTTTGCAAGATCCGTCTTTCCGGCGGTCGCCCCGTTTTCGGCGTCAATCCGCATCTCCAGATTCTTCTTCGTAGAATCCGTCACCACCTCGCCGAGGAGCTCCGCGAATTTCGCCGCATGCTCCGCCTCCTCAAAGGCGGTTCTTCTCCAGTATTCACCGATCTCGGGATAGCCCTCACGATAAGCCACACGGCTCATCGCCAGATACATGCCGACCTCCGAGCATTCGGCGTTAAAGTTGGATCTCAGATCGTTAATGATGTCCTCCGGCGCACCCTTCGCCACACCGACCACATGCTCCGCTGCCCAGGTTTTCTCTCCCTCCTGCTTTTTAAAGCGCTCGGACGGAGCCTGGCACTGGGGGCATTTCTCCGGGGGTTCGTCCCCTTCATGTACATATCCGCAAACCTCACATACCCATTTTGCCATTCCATTCATCCTCCCTTTTCCTAAAATTACAAGCGCAAAAAGCGCTGTTCTTATTATATCATTCCCCTGTCCAAAAGAATACAAATATTTTACCAGAGTCTATTTTTAAATCGTGACATGATTTCATTCGTAAGGCTGTAATCTGAGGTCTGCAGGACGATATTTTCCCTTTCGACCCAGGCCGCCTCCTTTAATTCGTTTTCATCCCTCCGGATTTTTGTATCTCCGTCGACCTCACACAAAAATCCCGCCAGCAGATCCCCGGCCATACCCCAGGGCTGGGACTTATAGTAGGTAATGTTTTTGACCCGCACGCCGGTCTCCTCCATCACCTCCCTGGCCACCGTTTCCTCCAGGGTTTCCCCGATCTCCGCGAAGCCGGCGATCAGCGCATTCTGCGAAAATCCGCGATTGTACTTCGTCACGAGCAGGCTGTCCTTATTCTTCACCCCGACGATCACGGCCGGATTCAGCCGCGGATAGAAGGTGGCTTTGCATTCGGGGCAGACCATGGCGCGTTCTGTTTCGGACTTTTCCAGCAAGGCCCCGCAGCACCCGCAGAAACGGCTTCTTCTGTACCACTCCGCCAGATGCATGGCCGTAAACGCGGCAAAGACCAACTCCTTCGGCTGAAGGCCCCACGCTCTGAGTTCTCTCATGGAGATAAGTTCATACCCCTCCGGCTTCTGATCCGTCAGGAAAAAGGCCCTTTCGTCCAATCGGAACAGGAAGGTCAGACCCTCCTCGCCGCCCTCCGCCTCCGGAAACAAAAGCTGTCCCTCCCCGGTTTTGACAAACATCCCGCCGTCCCTGTAGGAAACAAGCGCATCTCCCTTATGGGGAGCCGCCGACGGGTCATAGACGTTATTCAGCTTATGGGGCGCGATATCCTGTATCATGCTTTCTCCTTAACTGCTTTTCTGCGCGGCCAGGGCGGTTTCCCCGTTGGGCCGTACAAAGGTTTTTCAAATAAAGAAACGATCCGGCAGGCCTTGCCGGACCGTTCTTCTGCTTTTTTCTTTAAATCTGGAAGTAATCCACGGTCTTTCTCAGGTCACCCGCAACCTCCTGCAGCTCATGGGCATCCGTAGCCACCATGCTCATGTTCTCATCCAGCAGGGACAGCGACGCCGCCGTTTCTTCGGTAGATGCCGCGTTCTCTTCGGAAATGGAGGACAAGCTCTCGACCGCGTTCATGATATCGTCCTTGGCGGTATTGACCATACCGACCAGACGCACGATCTCCTGGTTGCCTTCCTCGGTCTCATGGAGAATCTTGAGCATTTCCTCAAAGGCCTCATCCATCGCAATCATCTCGGAGGATTCGCTCGAGGTATCCTCCTTGATCTTTCCGGTCAGCTCCTTATTTCGATTCGAAAGCTGGGTGATCTTATCCAGCATCGCGGTAATTTCCTTGGCCGCCTGGTCCGATTCCTCGGCCAGACCCTTGATATTGTCCGCGACCACCGCGAAGCCCTTGCCGGCCTCTCCGGCTCTGGCCGCCTCGATCGAAGCGTTCAGCGCCAGCAGGTTCGTCTGGCTGGCGATGCCGATAATGGCCTCGGCGGCCTTGCTGATATCCGCCACAACGCCTGCGGTTTCGTTCACGGAGTCCTGTACCTCACCGGCCATTGCATCTGTCCGTTCGTCTGCTTCCTTCAGATGCTCCAGCTCCTCCTGTACGCTCTTTGCCTTGGCATACAGGGTCGTTCCGCGTTCCAGGTTATTGTTTGCCGCCTCAAGCACCGCATCCACGGAGGAGCCGATGCCGACCGCAAGATCGGAGGTATTCTGTACATCCTGGGCCATCGAGGTCGCGCCGTTGGCCAGATCCGAGACCGCCTGATTGATGCTGGCTGTCGTTCCCTGGCTGGAAACGATCTGGTTTCTCGACTTCATCGAGCCGTCATTCACGCTGTCCGCGCCCTCTCTGACCTCGCGGATCGCGTTCTGCATCCGCTCACGCATATCCTCCAGAGAGCCGCAGATCTTTGCAAAGTCCTTGATGGAATTCTTATTCGGGACCACCGTAGCAAAGTCTCCGACCTGCATCTTTTCGATGGCATCCTCGATCGTGAGCACTCGCTTCACGATGACGCTGCCGATGAAGAGGATCAGGAAAACGAAGAACGCAGCGATGATCGAGCAGGCAATGATCTGCGTCGTCATCATCTTTGTGATCTCTCTCTGCGTATCCGCGTAAGGCCGGCCCGCAAACAGCATACCCAGGATCGTGCCCTCCTTATCCTTCAGAGGCATATAGTAGCCCGAATAGTCCTGCCCGACGATTTCCACATGGTCAATGAACATTTCCTGGCCGGCAAGCAGGACGTTGGCCTTTACCTTATCCGTACACTTGGTTCCGACCACACGCTTTCCGGCGGAATCCACGATCGAGGTACAGTAGCGGGTATCTCCGAAGAAGATCGTAAACTGCACATCCTCGTCCTTCGCGCAGTCCACAAGCGCGATATCCGACGGGAACTCCTTTGCGCCGAGGAAAAGCGTATCGTTATTTCCGATATGCCAGGTCCCCTGCTGTCCCGCCGCCATATCCGTAAGACGGCCGTTCAGAATATAAACCGAGGTCCGAAGCTGGCTCCGGATCTGATCAAGCACCAGGGCAGAAGTAGAAAAACTGGA
>JAFSXC010000086.1 GCA_017450105.1 Lachnospiraceae bacterium
AAGTTTTTTTGTCCCATACTTGACACGAGGAGGGTATCCGATCTGGTGGGGAGAAGAGCCGCGCATTATGGATACATTTGTGGAAAGCTACAGCTTTGAGGGCATTACCATGATCCCGTTCTGTACTTCAAGCAGCAGTGGAATAGGCAGAAGCGGATGGAATGGCGAAGGTCTCTTTTGCCAGAAGGATGCATCTGTCCATGTCACACTGGGCATTTGTACTCATGGGATTGCATCTTGGAATGCATATTCCTGTCATGTTTGCGAAGTTCAAGCCTACAGTTAAGATAAAGATGGCATTGTCCACGATATTCTGCATTGTGGCAGGTATCGGACTGTTTTTATTTATAAAGAATGGAATGCCTGAGTATCTGTTTTTCAGAACTCCATTTGCTTTCCTGGATTATGAGAAGGCAGGCATACTGGTATTTTTCGAGAATATCCTCATGCTTTCCTTTTGGGCGTTTATTGGAGCTGAGGCTGCGGCTTTATGCAGAAACGCTCAGATGAAAACAGAAGAGAAAAAGAATCCGCTACTGTATGTGGTATTCATTATGGGTTCGATCATCCTGGGACTTGTGATCAATATGATATCAGGCAGCACGAACAAACAGGATTTTGGAGGAGCGGGATGGAGTGCTTCTACTGAAATGGTAACTGATTCATTGTCAGAGAAGGCAGATCCTACAGAAGCGATGCCCTCCGGTCAAAGCAATCGGATACAGGCTTCACAGACAAATGCAGATCCTTCAAACATACAGGACGGCTTTCTGCTGATTGAAGGCGGAACATTTCTGATGGGAAGCCCGGAATCCGAAAACTGGCGCATA
This sequence comes from Lachnospiraceae bacterium, assembly GCA_017450105.1. Taxonomy (GTDB): domain Bacteria; phylum Bacillota; class Clostridia; order Lachnospirales; family Lachnospiraceae; genus RUG12461. Next base: position 831 of record JAFSXC010000086.1, read on the forward strand.
GAAGATGAATTTCAGCATGAGGTGATTGTTTCATCTTTTTACGTAGACCCACATGAGACGACACAGGAAGAATATGAACGTCTCATGGGAAATAATCCCAGCACTTTCAGCGGAGAAAAGCTTCCTGTCGAGAATATCTCCTGGCTTGATGCTGTAAACTTCGCGAATGCAAAAAGTATAGAAGCAGGTCTTACTCCCACATACACAGTGACGTCCGAGGGCGTGAGCTGGGATATGAGTGCAGACGGATATCGTCTGCCAACGGAAGCAGAATGGGAGTATGCCTGCAGAGCAGGAACAACCACACCGTTTAATACGGAAAAATCATTGGATGCTGCGGAAGCAAACTTCTATGGGCATGATCCTGGGTTATGGATGCGGAAGCCCGGGGATGACAAGAAGAAGCAGATATCCCGAAGAGGCATATCGGCTCGGAAGGAGTTTGTAGAGTACAAATTCCATAACGATAAGCTATTTAAAATTTAAATCAATTATAGAATATTTGAATTAAGTAATCGGCGTTAGCGGATTATATCAGAAGATCTTGCATTCACACATTTATGATATATATTATAAGACACGGAAAAACGGAACTGAATAAAGCGAATGCCCTTCAGGGCAGAAGTGATTATCCTTTAACAGAGGAAGGCATACTGCAGGCAAAAGAGGCTGCGAAGAAACTGGAAGGGATCATATTTTCTTATGTTTTTACCAGTCCGTTGGTTCGTGCCAAAGATACGGCTTCGATTGTTGCGCCAGATGTCAAAGCTGTGACGGAAGGCCGTCTTATCGAGATGGATTATGGACCGTACGAAGGGATGACTCTCCAAAACCCTGCGCCGGAGGTCCTTCATTTTTTCAAGGACTTTGTTCATAATGAGGCACCTGAGGGAATGGAACCTTTATCTTCGGTAGTGAAAAGGGCAGGAGAATTCATAGAAGAAATAAAAGATCTTCAGGGCAACATCCTGATTTCCACCCATGCGATCCTGATGAAAGGCATTTTGGAGTACCTGACACCGGATTCCAACGGAAGTTATTGGGGAAAATATATCGGAAACTGCGCTATCTACGCTGCGGATAATGCGGGCGGGATGATTGGGATTCCGAAAGAAATAATCTTCTGAATATGTTTGCCAGTATCGCTCCTGAAATATTGTGCCATACAGAAAAAATGGCTCCCGGAACGGTAGCTATTGCCATATTCGGGAAAGCGGTTTCTGCAAGGGATGTTGCCAGTCCTGAGTTTTGCATTCCTATTTCTATGGCAAGAGCTTTCCTTCGTGACATGGGAAGCCGCAATATCCGCCCAAGCGCAAATCCTGCAATATATCCTAAGACATTATGAAGGATAACCACAACAAATACTACGATTCCTGTTTCCATGATTCTTTCGGCATTATGAGAGACTACCGCGGCTACAATAAGAGTAATCGCTGTCACAGAGATAATTGGAAGCACATCCGAAACCTTTTTTGTGTATTTGCCCCAAAACCTATTTATCAGGAATCCCAGCGCAATCGGTATGATTACCACCTTTACGATAGATAAGAACATGCTTAAAACATCTACGGTAACCGTCGTTTTAAGGAACAGGTAGGTTATCAAAGGCGTCAGAAAGGGTGCGATCAGTGTGTTTACGCTGGTCATTCCAACAGACAGAGCCACGTCCCCATTACTGAGATAGGTTATCACATTGCTTGAAGTTCCTCCCGGACAGGTTCCTACAAGGATTACACCGGCCAAAAGCCCGGATTCCAATCCAAAGATTTTTCCTAAAAGAAATGCAAGGAGCGGCATGATCGTAAACTGCGCAATGCATCCTATAATAATGTCTTTAGGGCGCTTAAACACCAGTGCAAAATCTTTAGTCGTCAGGGTAAGCCCCATTCCAAACATTACAATCATCAGCAAATAGTTTATCCATGATGTCTGTATCCACAAACAAGTTTTTGGCACAAACAGTGCTAAGGCAGCAATAATCAGAACGATGACCGCCATATATTTTCCGACAAATTCGCCTATTGCTTTCATTCGAAATCCTTCTATATCAAATCTGTAGTGATTGGATACTATCCCCCTAGCCTTTCGTCGGAGGAAAAACCCAGAATTTATATTATCATCTGACCTTTCGAAGTGAAAGAATCATTTTGCGATTTTCAAAAATTTCTCCTCCGATTTTTGGTACGGCCCGAAAACTTCGCATCCCTATATAGAAGGGCAATTCAGAAGAAACGAGGAGGAGACGAGGAGGAGACGAATGAAAAACCGGATGAATGGCTGATTCTCGATACCATCTTCAGTCTTCTCAACCTTATCTTTCAGATCTCCTGCCAGTTTCATGTGACTTCCTCTTCCAAAATGGTGATAAATTTCTGCTTTCACTAAAAATATACGCGGCCTAAACTGAAAATGGGTGTGGAAGGAAACCGGTATGCATGATAGAATGAAAAAAACGGTTCGTGGGATTCTGATGAGGGAGGGGAAAGATGATAAAAAGAGGAAAAAGGATCGCTGCACTTGTTCTTGCCTTTGCGCTGCAGGCAACTGCTTTTTCTCCCGGCTTTACGACTATAGCTGTGGCAGAAGAGGTAAACGGGGAAGTGGAGAGGACCCCGGTGCAGGCAGGCGAGCATAAGAATACAACGACCTTTGAAGTGCAGGGCGGGAAGCTTTATTTTGATCTGGACGAGGGCAGCATCTATTGGGCCGAAGGGGATATGAAGGAGCTGACGATTCCCGAAAAGATCGACGGGAAAAAGGTTAAAACCATCGGCAGATGGGCGTTTTCGAAGCTCGATAAGCTGAAAAGGATCAATTTGCCGAAGGCTCAGAATGTGCTCGGTGAGGGTAGCTTTGCTGAAATGAAGGCGCTGGAGGAGTTTGCGATCCCGGATACCTGTACGGAGATCCCAAAGAGCTGCTTTTACGGCTGCCCCAGGTTGAAAAAAGTTTCCCTGCCATCGAGCGTTACGAAGATCGGGGACATGGCCTTTTATCAGTGCAGGTCTCTGGAATATGTCGATATTCCCGGAAGCTGTATGACCATTGACCGCATGGCCTTTTACGAATGTACGGCTCTTAAGGGCGTTGCCTTTGTGAAGGGAAGTACCTGCGATATCAGCTCCTGGGGGATATTTTACGGATGCTATTCGCTGGATAAGGTGGTCAATATACCGAGCAAACGGCTGGAAACCTTCTATGAATCCGGAAAGAAGGCAGAGATTTGGCTGGATACGCCGGAAATGATCGAAAACCAACGGGAGATGTGGAGGCTTCGTTTTCCTACTTCCGATGAGAGAGAAGCAGGAATCTCTGAGCTGAGTGAGACAGAGATTAAAAAACGCGAGGATGCCATCCGCACTCTGGCTCTCGATGTGACAAAGGGATGCGCTACGGATCGGGAAAAGATCCGCTCCGTCATGCTGTGGATCATACGTCATATCGACTATGAGCTGGGGCATGATAACCATCCCTGGGCGATATACACGGGAATCCGGGATGTAGAGGCTGGAAAAAAGAAGGAGCAGCTCAATTCCTGCGGAGGGTATTCCAATATGACCCAGGTCATGCTGGAGTCTCTCGGTATTCCCTGCGCCACTTTATGGCGGGAAAACAAGAACGGCGAGTCCATCGACCATGAATTCAATGCCGCATATTTTGAAGGAAAATGGAGATGGCTGGATACGACCCATTCGGATAACGAAGAGGAGGATGATTCGGAGCTGGAGCTGGATGTACGGACCCCGGGCTTCTTCTTCGACAGCGACCATAGGGTGGACTATCTTCTCTACCGCTCCGGCCGCAACGGAGATACAAATATTTATAAGGAGCTTCCTGCGGATATCGAGGTAAAAGAGGATGTGAAGGACTGGCCGGATCAGAATCCCGCCGATGCTTATGAGGTCGGCGAGGCCGAAGGAGATGCCGATTGGGTTCATGAAACGGATCCTGCCGAGCTTGCGGCGGAACAGGAAAGGATCCGGCAGCGCGAGGCTGAGTTCCCGAGTATTCCTGAGAGCAGTGAAGGACTCTTTGACTTTGATGCCTCTTCCGGAACAATCACGGGCTTTCATGGGGATGGGGAAACCAGGATCTGCATACCGGAGAAGATCGGCGGGGTAACGGTCAAGGCCATCGGGGAGGAGGCATTTATATACAAGCGGAGTCTTGAATATGTGACCATGCCCGATACCATCACGACCATCGGAGACAGTGCCTTTTCGGGTTGCTCGGCCCTGAAACGCATCCACTTAAGCGGGTCGCTGAAGCGCATGAGTACTTATATGTTCATGAACTGTGACTCACTGGAAACCATTACGATCCCGGCATCCGTATATCAGATGGGCTCGACGGTCTTCGGGAGCTGTGATTCTCTCGAAGAGGCTCTGTTCGAGGATCATGACTTCAAGATAAAGGTCATTGAAACGGATCCTCTCGGAAGTGACGATAACATTGAAAACGGAACCGCGGATATTAGCTGGTACTGCTTTGCCGGCATGAGCGGAAGGGCTCTTCACGGACTGGACTTTCATGAAACCTATATCGGTACGAAATATTATAAACAACTGCAGGAGCTTACGCTTACCGATGACTGGCGCCAGAATATTGTGAATATTCACAAAAGTCAGATGGGATACCGGGAGGGCTTCTCCCCCTACCATCTTGACGGCTCCAACTCAAAGGAGTTTAAACTTTCCGGACGGGCCGTGTACCATGAATGGGGACATTTCTCGGAAGCGGGCCGCTTTACAGGGATCCAGCCCACTACCTGGTGCCGTGCGTTTATCCAATGGGCATATGCGATGGCGGGGGTCAGCCGGAACCATAACAGCAAAGAGTATCTGACCGAGTTTACCTGGGAGGATACCGTCTATGCCGGAAAGGGCGGTACGATGGAGCTTAAGCCGGGAGATATGCTCGGCATGGGGAAAACCCACTGGTGTATGGTGGGCTCCGTAAAGGAACTGAAGGACAGCGTAGAGATCCATATCCTCCACGGGAACCATGAAAATCGGATGGTCATGGATGAAACCCGGCATTACGATAAAAAAACCGGTATTGCTACGGATATGGAGGACGAGGACTACAATTATTTCCGTGCTCTGTACCAGGTTGATTTCTCAAAGATGAAGACACGTACCGTAACGCTCGATGCCGGGGAGGGACAATGTGATGTGAAGAGCCGCATCTATTGCGAGGACGCCTATTACGGCTGTCTTCCCGAAGCAAAGAAGGACGGCTTTGTCTTTGATGGCTGGTTTACCGAGAAGGAGGGAGGAGAAAAAGCCTATCCCTACCGTGTGCTTGGAGATGATATAACGACGTTATATGCCCATTATACCTATGCTCCCGATGCCGTAAAAGGAGTGACCATGGACAGGGACAGCGTTAAGCTTTCCCTTGGCAAAAAGCTGGCTTTGAGGGCGATCATCGAACCTGCGAACGCTGCCGATCCGACCGTAATCTGGCGGAGCGGAAACGATGAGATTGTGAAGGCAGAGGACGGCGTGCTGACCGGTCTTGCAGAAGGAAAGGCTACGGTCATGGCCCGTACGAGGGACGGTAATTATGTGGCTTACTGCGAAGTGGAGGTTGTAAAAAAAGGAGGGGAAGGAGAGGATGAGAAACCGGATCCTTCTGCTCCCGATACGGTCATAAAGACCGGGAAGAAGGTGAAGCTCAAGGCTGGAAAGAAGGTGGCCTACACAGAGGTTTCCGATGAATCCGTGGTAAAAGTAAAGGTGAAGGGAAAGAAGCTCATCGTTAAGGGAAAAGCGGCAGGGACAGCAGTCGTTTCCGCGTATGACAAAAAAGGCACGAAGCTTCGCGCGTGGGTTATTCAGGTGGAATAAAGCGCCCGCCATATCATCCGTACGGCTTATGGGACATTCTTCCGCGGAAACAGCCTCATCTCCCCGCGACCATGAAATGGGATTAATGGAAATTGATTGGGGGGGCGCTCCAGCCGGCATCGATCCTGGCTTCCAGCTCCGGGATCGGGCGAAGTCCGCTTAACGCATCGTAGGCCGTCACGCAGCATGCGCCCTCCGCCGCGGCAAGCGCAGCACAGCGCGCGGGTCCTCTGCCCATCATCACTGCCGTCAGAAACGCCGCAATGCTGGTATCTCCCGCACCGGTCGCTGAGCGGACGGCGTCAGCCTGAAAACAGGGCTGCAGGCCGGATTTGTCTGCCCAGACAGCATCATCCAGATCGAGCCGGCCGATTCCCTTCAGCCTGTGCCCGTTTGCAGTACGGTAGTACATCCCGCTCATGCCGCATTTGATCAGTACGACCTTACAGCCCATGGATATCAGCTCGTCTGCGAGAGGAACCACCTCTTCCTCGATGCTTAAGTTTTCCGTCATATCTCCACCCGAAGCGGCAAGACGGTCATATCTTTCCCGATCCAGCATAAAGCAAAGCTCCTCGAAGCTTGGCACGAAGAAATCCACGTCGGGCAGCACTCTGGACAGAATCTTTTTCCAGTCCGCCCTCCCGGCATCCGTACCGGGATCGACTGCGGCCAGATCAAGACTGGTTGCGATCCCCTGTCTTTTGACCCTTGCGAACAGGTCCGCCAGCTCCGCTCCGTCATTTTCGTACATCCGGCGCATCAGGGGCGGGTAGCCGAAGTGGAACAGCGCCGCGTCGCGAAGCGCCTCCTCGGGGATGTCCGTGCCGGTAAAGGTATTATTCGCGCCGGGATTGTGGAGAAAGACGCGGTCGATCCCGGGAACCGCCAGTACCACGGAATAGGACGTAGAGCACTCCGGGTCCGTGATCAGCCCCCCTGCGCCGTGATCGGCGAGGAGCCTTTTGACCATTGCTCCAAAGGCGTCGTCTCCGACCTTGCCCATCAGCCGTACGTTATTGCCGAGCAGCTTCAGAGCGAGCCCCGTGTTCGCAACACTGCCGCCGGTATGCACATCCGCGGGACCTGCTTCAATGAGCTTCCCGGGGACAAGCAGGTCGCCAATGGCTGCGGCGTTTGACCGCTCGGGAAATACGGGTGTGATATCCAGACAGATGTGCCCAGCGGAAATGATCGTTTTCATCGGTTCTTCCTCCGTTCCTGTTTTTGCCTGTTATAAGGAAATACTGATTCAATTATACCAGTTTCCTGAAAAAAAACAGTTGCTTGCCCAAAATAAGCGCAGCCGGTTTTTCCTGCGATGTTCATTGTTGCGGAATTACGCTGAGGGTGGTAAAATACCAGCATAATACAAGGCTCTATAAAGGGAAAAACCTTATGATACTGGAAGATATGAAGCTTGAAAAGAATAAAAGGGCTTTCCTGAATAAACGAGGCAGCGCCATCAGTGCGAATTCCACGGAAGTAAATGCCATGGAAAAGTACATTATGACGACTGCTTTTGACAGCGATGTGCAAAAGCTGATCGAGGGAGATTACTACTTTGATCCCCCTACTCTGATCATGCTCAGGAAGGGCCAGTCGAACAGGACGAGAAGGGTATACAGCTTTACAGCACGAAACAAGATCCTTCTCCAATACCTGACCTATATGCTGATGGAAAAATATGATGACAGGTTCCCTGATTGCCTCTATTCCTTCCGAAAAAGTAAGCCGACGATCGACCTGTTTAAGTCGATCAGCCGTACGGACCCTCATCGTGATAAGTATGTGGTAAAAGCCGATATTAAGAGCTTCGGGGAAACCATTGATCCTGAGATTCTGAGACCCAGGTTAAAGGACTGGCTTTTTGATGAGCCGGAGCTCTATGCGTTTATTATGTGGCTGATTACCCGTAATCAGTATTACCGGAATGGGAAGCTTACGGAAGGCTTTACATCCGTCATACCGGGAAATCCCATTGTAAGCTTTCTCCAGAATGTTTTCCTTATGCAGGTGGATCTTTTTATGGAAAAAAATGCATCCATATGCAGCCGGTATACGGATGATATCTGTATGCTCTGCGATGACAGGGAAACGGCTGAAAAGCATATGAGTGAGCTGAGAAGAATCTGCACGGATCTGGGCCTTAAGCTCAATGAAGAAAAATCCGAGATCGTTATGCCCGGCGAAGCGTATGATCTTCTTGGAGTCCGGCTTGACGTGGATAGGGTGGATGTTGCTGAAAATACCTACCATAAGGCCTTCAGTAAAATGAAGCATCGTGCTGACAGTATCTGCAGAAGGGTAAAAAAGGGAAGACTGACAAAGGAAACCGGGTTAAGGATCATGGCCGGATATATCCATCTGTATTATTATGGCTCCGGAGAGAAGGGCGCTGTCAGCTGGACCGATAAGTTTTTCCCCTGTATCAATACAGCGAAGACGCTGAAATATCTGGACCACCTTTCGCAGGAATGCTTAAGGTACATCGCCACAGGCAGACGCACAAATGCCAAATACCGTTTTCGCTATGAGGATATAAAGAATACCGGCTATGTACCTCTGGTGCGAGCCTTCTATGATCGCCACAGGAAGTGACCCTTCTTTATCGGAGGGGTTCATAGATATATTTGATATCGAGGGTGCGGGTAATCCGCGGCCGTAGGAAAACCGTCCCGGCTCCTGAAAAAAGGCTTTACGGTCAGCCGGAGCTGAGGACTGTTTTTGAGGACGAACCTTTCAAGATTTCCCTCGGTTTCAATAACAATACCAGGGCTTTATGCCCTGGTATTGGTATTATTCATTCCAGGATAAAGCAGGAAAAGCTTATATGAGGATACCCATAACGATCCAAATGCATCCCGGGGAAAACGGGATGGCCGCAATTTCTTCCATGCTGGGGGCCTATGGCAAATTCGTGCCCCTTTCTTTGTTACGCGAAAAGGTGAAGACCTCCAGAAACGGCCTTTCTCCGGAACAGATGGCCGGAGCCGCAAAGCTGTTCGGCCTTGCGTCTGAAGAGCTTAAGGTTTCGAAGGAGGAGGTTACAAAGCAGACCTTTCCCCTTGTGGCTCTGTGGAAGAGAAAGTACTACTGCATAGTCAAAAGAATATTCGGAAATACCGTTTATTTAATGGATCCGGCAAAGGGAGACGTCAGCGTCCCGCTGAAGTTTTTCCTGGACAAATATGCCGGGGTGATGATCCGGATGCAGCCCGGAGAAGGCTTTGAGAAGGGCGGAAAGAAGGAGAACCTTCCTTCCATAATCGCAAGGCGTCTGTCCGGAATGAAGCGCACCCTGGTTCTGCTTACCATCTTAAACATACTTGCAGTCGTATTGAATCTGCTTATGATCAACTCCCAGAAGGTAATGCTGGATGTCGCCTCGGGCGGCTCCGCTCCGCAGTGGCTTTTGTCCTTCCTGAAGAATGACAGGGTGCTGCAGCTTCTGAATCCGGGCAACAGCCTGTATACGGCTGTGGTGCTGCTGATGGATTTCACTCTTGCTGCCTTCACGATCGTAAATATTGCCAAAACCCTGTATATCTATAAGGCGGCCTACGCCGATGCGGCGGAAAAGGTGGCCAGATTCTTTAAAAAGCTTTTCGCCCAGCCTCTGCAGTTCTTCGAACAGTACAGTGTGGGAGAGCTGATGCAGCGGATCGACAGCAACAAGAGCCTGAGCATGTCCATGCTGAAGACCATAGTTCCGAGGTTTCTGGACCTTGCGATGGTCTTTGTCTATATCGGTCAGATGTTCATGTACCATATCGCCCTGGGAGCTCTGTGCCTTTCGGTTGAGATCATATATCTTTTGATCTCGGCCATGCTGCAGAAGGAGATCGCCAACCGGGCCAGGGTCTTAAGCACCAGCACGAACTCCATGAATTCCGCCACCTTAAACGGTCTCGGCAGCATTGACACAATAAAAGCGGGAGGAGTGGAAAGAGTCTTTTTCGCGAGATGGAATGAAGAGCAGAGACTGTTCCGCGAGAGCCGCTTTGACAACATCAATGTAACCCAGCTCTCCTCCATACTCGGCGGGATCCATACCGTTTTTTCGCAGGGAATGATCCTGTTTGCGGGTGCCTTCTTTATTATCCGGGGGAGCTTTACACTCGGTATGATGGCGGCCCTGCAGTCCATCCTCGTGAACCTGAGAAACAGCCTTTCCAACTGCGTCCAGACGGTCAATTCCCTGCAGAGTATGCGGACCAGCCTGGAGCGCATAGCGGATATTGAGAACCGGGAAACCAGGGAAGAGATCGAGATCACAGAGGAAAATCCTCAGAAATTCATGGGGGATATCGAAGTATCCCATCTTATGTACCACTATAACAGTGCGGATCCGCCGGCCCTTGATGATGTGTCTCTCTCTGTCAGGAGCGGTGAGATCATAGCCATTGTGGGAGAGAGCGGCTCCGGAAAATCTACGCTTTTAAAGTGTCTCGGAGACATGTACCGCCCGGAATCCGGAACCATCCTCTTCGGCGGGAAAGAGAGAAAGGATATTCCGGATGCGGTCTTCCATTCATCCGTGGCCGGTGTGAACCAGGAGGTCATGATGTTTGAGGATACGATTATGTCCAACATGACGCTTTGGGATTCCACTATAGCCAATTATGATGTGATCATGGCGGCCAACGAGGCGCAGATCCATAAGAGGATATTGAAGGATAAGGATGGTTATTATGCCCTGGTAAAGGAGGGCGGCAAAAACTTTTCTGGAGGTGAGCTTCAGAGGATGGAGCTTGCCAGAGCCCTTGCTACGGAACCCACAATCCTTCTGCTCGATGAGTTTACCTCCGCCCTGGACGCGGTAACCGAAGAGAAGGTCTTTAAGTCGCTCCGGCGGAAGGGAGCGACCTGCATTATCGTAGCACACAGGCTTTCCACGGTTGCCTCCTGCGACAGGATATACTGTATGGAGTACGGGAAAATCGTGGAGAGCGGAACACATAACGAACTGATTGCAAAGGACGGCCTGTACAAGAGGCTTGTCAACGCCTAGGAAGCTATGAGCACACATAAGAACATTATCATTAACAGAGATGATATGGACAGGGCGAGGGAACGCTCGGCGGACCTCAGAATGAAGGGCCACCTGGAAATCTCCGGCTCGGATGTCCTTTCTGCGGCTCAAAATATAATCCACTATATTCTGAATAAATACAACATCAAGGCAGAAAAGGTCTACGGCTGTGACAGCCTGGAGAGTATGATCGACCTGATCCTGGACCCGCTCGGAATGATGTACGATGAGGTGGATCTGACGGATCCCAAGTGGAAGAAACGAACGGATCTTATGCTGGGATTTTTGTCTGACGGAACGCCGGTGGCGCTGATCCCCGGGGTCTTCAGCTATTCCTGGCTGATCCCCGGGAACGGGAAAAAGCATCCTGTCTCAAACGATGAGGCTTTGCAGAAAAAGGCCTTCGCCATCTATCGGCCGCTGCCGAAGAAGTCGCTTGGCTTTGGCCATCTGGTTGCGTATATGCTCCAGATGCTTTCTCCGAAGGACTTCCTTTTTGTCGGGGGCGCCAGCATCGCGGTGACCCTTCTCGGACTTGTGGTTCCGAAGATGAATCAGATCGTGCTTCAGGAAATAGTCCCCCAGGGAGAATCGGGTATTCCGACGCTTATAAATCTGGCCGTCCTCTTTTTGGTTACGGGAGTATTAAAGAGCGCCTTATCCGCGATCAAGGGAATCTTCCTCGGAAGGACCAGGGAACGGATATCCGGCCAGACGCAGGCGGCGGTTATGGCCAGACTCCTGCTTATGCCTCAGAGCTATTTCGCTAAGTATTCGACCGGGGCTCTGTCCAAACAGATCAGCAATGCCAGAAGACTCAGCGACCAGATCATCAGCTTTATTCTGGATAATCTGTTGACCGCCATCTTCTCCGTGACCTATATTTTCCAGATGAAGGGCTTTTCGGAGGCCCTTGTCTGGCCGGCGCTGTTGATCCTTCTGATCCGGACGGTCCTGTCTGTTTTTATCGCTGTTGCCGAAGCGGGGAACAGCAGGGATACGCTTAAGGCGGAAACGGATTCGGAATCCTTCCTGTATACCGCGATCAAGGGCGTCCAGACCGTAAAGAGCGGCGGAGCGGAGAGACGCCTTTACGCAAACTGGGCTCAGCGCTACAGCCGGGTCCTGAAATACGAACTGGACAAGCCCAGGATCCTTAAGCTGCAGGACGTCTATACCAGCTTTATTACGGCGCTTGCGACCGTGCTCCTTGTTTCGCTGGTAATCCCGGAGGGGATCGAGGTTGCGGATTATCTTGCCTTTGTAAATGCCTATGGGCTTGTGGTTACCGCCTGCACCACCCTCATGGAATCCTTTGAAAAGATCATTCTGATGCGGCCCATAGCGGCAACCCTGGCAGATCTGATGGGAGAGCATATTGAGAGCGTGGAGGGTGGCGTGTATCTCAGAAGCGTCCGGGGCTCCATTAGAGTTGAAAATGTCTCCTTCTCTTATGAAGGAAGCCGGAGAAACTGCTTAAGGGATATTTCCTTCAGCATCAGGAAGGGCGAAAAGATCGCCCTGGTGGGCGAAAGCGGCTGCGGAAAGAGTACTCTCTTAAAGCTCATGATCGGCGGACTCAAGCCGGATGAGGGCGGGATCTATGTCGATGAGAATGAGCTGAGCGAGATCAATCTGAGGTCCTACAGAAAGCATGTGGGCTCGGTATTCCAGTTCAGTACCCTGATGCCCGGAACGATCTATTCCAACATCGCCTTCAGCCCGGTATCTGTTACCAGAGAGGATGCGATGGAGGCGACAAAGAAGGCGGCCATTAACGATTACATCGAAAAGCTTCCGATGGGGTTGGATACGGAGATCTCCGAGTCGGGCTCCAGGGGCTTTTCCGGAGGACAAAGACAGAGAATCCTCCTGGCACGGGCGTTTGCTTCCCATCCGAGCATCCTTCTGCTGGATGAGGCGACCTCAGCGCTGGATAACCTGACCCAGACAAAGGTTCTGGAGTCGGTTTACAAGGAACACTGTACCGTGATCATGGTCGCCCACAGACTTTCCACCGTAAAGGAGTGTGACCGGATCCTGATGCTGGAGGAGGGAAGGATCACGGAAGAGGGAACCTACGACGAGCTGATGGAAAAGAACGGCTCCTTTGCAAATCTCGTCCGCAGGCAGCAGTATTCCTCATGGACAGAGGAAACGGCGTAGTTTCTGACATTGCGTGTGAACAGTAACGGCTCCGTAAGCGGATTGATTTGGGCGGGCACACATGATATACTGAGTCGAATAAAATAATAGAAATCAGGAGTGTAGGTTCATAGAATGACAGTAAGACTTTATCTTTCTTTTGCGGCTGATCTTGCGGCCGTGGTTCTGATGCTTGTACAGCTCTTCAGCATCAATAAGCTGCCCGGTGAAAAGAGCCCGGTAAAGAGATATTTCCGAGCCTTCTCGGGGATGGTTCTCGTTATGTCTGCCCTCCATCTTCTGAAATCCTTTGCGGATCTGCAGATGGGAGACCTGGATCCGGCATATTATCTCAGTCTGCCCCAGTCGGAGGTGACTGTCTGGATCTGGATGGCAGCGGCGTCCTGGATTCTCGCTATCTTCCTGCGTACGGTCTTTTTGTATATGTGGATTACCTTCCTGAGCTGGTATCTCTACGAGGACAGGGATTTCATCCGACGCAGATTCTGGGCGGGCTTTACGCCTCTCATCATCTCCGCGGCGGTTACCTGTGTCAGCATTCCTCTGGCGATCCTGACGGAGAAGGGCTATATCTTTTTCATGGTGGCATTAGGCATCTTCTTTGTCATACGCGTTTTCTACTTCCTGGCTGCTCTGTGGCTGCTGCGTGATTACAAGAAACAAAACGGCTATCTTCGCTTCTTTAACCCCTGGGTCTTTTTTGTACCGGTGTTTGCGGGCTGGCTTGCCCAGGATATATTGTACCTCGGCTTTGCCGCGCTCGGGTCGACTCTCGGTGTGATGCTGCTTTATTCCTCGATCGTCGGGGTACAGCGTTATATGGATCCGGAAACGGGCCTGTACAACATGGAGTTTCCCGTATATCTGAAGGAGCTGATCCGAAAGAAGAAGTACGACCCCTGCAGCGTCATGACCTTTACGGTGGGAAAGACGGGAGATATGAAGGAGTTCGCGGAGATCCTGAAAAAACAGCTCCCGCAGGACTGTGAGCCGATCCGCCAGAGCGACCGTAAGGTTGTCGTGCTGACGAATGTGAAGGAAAAGGCGCCGCTTGTGATGGTGATCGGAGATGTTCAGGCAGTTTTGGAGGAACAGGGCAGCGAAATGGTCAAGACCGGCTGTTCGCTGAAAAAGAAGACGGAGACCGCAGAAAGCTTTATGGAGCGTGTTCTATAATGGAAGTTGTTGAAATTTCTGATGAAAATCTGGAGGGCTTCGGCCCGCTTCTGGGGGCGGATCTCTCGGAAGATGTAAAGCGGGCGTATTTCGGCGGGATCGGGCTCGTTGATGAGAACGGCCATCCGGAGGGCGCCCTCGTGTATGAGCTTTTGAATTCGGAGAGCGAGGAGGATACGAAGAGCCGGATCTGCCTGATCAAGTCCGAAAAAAAAGAGGTCGGGGACGCTATGCTCGGCTATTATTGCGAGAACGCGGTGCAGGAGGAGGAAATCGCCGAAAGCTTCTACACCATGGAGAGGGAAACGGACGCGAAGACTCTTGAGGAGCTCGGCTTTTCCATGGAGAAAAGGGAGGATGAAAACCTTGTCCTGACGCTCGGAGAGCTTGGCGAATCGGAGCTCGGAAAGAAGTATAAGATTCCGGATTATGTGGACAACATCGAAAGCCTGACCATCCTGCAATACAGAGAAGCCGTGAAGCGGATCCTGTTTAAGGGACATACGGGCAATATGGAGGATATTCCCTATCTGCCGAAGACCTGGTTTGACAATAATATTTCCGCCTGTGTAAGCTCGGGAGGAAAGATCCCCGGCCTGTTTCTGATCCGAAGAACTCCGTCCGGGGTGCTGATCCCCGTTCTGCTGTTTGCCTATGGACCGGAGTTTAAGAAGAACCTGGTGTACATGATCCAGTATTCTGTTCAGCAGGCGCTTCTGCTTTATCCGAAGGATACAAAAATAAAGATACCCAGAAAAAACCCCTCCACAAGAGCGCTCACGGATAAGCTTCTGCCAAACAGGGCGGGAGCCGAGATCTTTTACGGGGAGAGAAAGGAGTAACGGATGGAAGATTCTCTGAATCTGCAAAAGCAGAAGGAGCTTCAGGAACAGAAGCTTGAGCAGCAGGAACAATCCCTGCTCGTAACAGAGCATGCCCAGATGGACGTGACCGAAACGCAGTCGACTCAGAATGCGAAGAGACTGAATAAGCTTAAGGACAGCATGCAGGACTGCTGCGAGGATTTTCGGAAGGAATGGTCCAAGCAGGATGTGAAGGCAGAAAACTCCTGGAGTGCTACCGGAAGAGCGATGGTCAAAAACTGGTGGCCCAGCCTGAATATTGAATACTCAAATTCCTACAGTCTGCAGACCTTTGCGCTCGGAACCGAAACCATGAAGCAGGAGAAGCGCAGCGGAACCGCCCTGGATCTGATGGACAACCTGAACGAATGGCATAAGATGACCAAGGAAAAGGACGGCATGCCGAGTCCGGAGGAGAGCGTGGATCGGCTGTTTGAGCTGTCTATGTCGGCCAGTAATTATTACGTGACGCATCAAAAGAAGCACTTCTATTCCGCGAAGGGAAAGGGACGGCAGCTCGTAGCGAAGAAGGCGCAGCAGATGACCAGAAATATGATCGAAAAGCTGCTGACCGATGAAGAAAAGGACGAGATCAAAAAGCAGGTCTTTAATCCGGACGAGGGCGTGGATTACGAAGAGGGAGAAACGGACAAGAGCATCACGAAGGAGGTAAAGAAGGCGGCGGAGGCGTACCGCAAGTACCGGATACATCTTGCGGAGAATGCCACGGGAGCCCTGCCGGGAGAAATCCTCGAAAGAAAGCTCAGGGCGCTTAAGGTTATAGACAGAAAGCTCAAGAAATATATTGAAAAGCACCGCCATGAGGAGGACAGAGATCCGCTGATCAACGATATGATCAAGGATTATTTAGAGTGCCTTTCCTGGAAAAAGCTGTTCTCCGTTACCGGGAAAACGAAGGAGAAGGAGGAATCCCTTGACGGGATGATTGAAGCCCACCTGGTAAAGGAAGGGGAGATGGAGAGCCTCGAAAAGACGAAGCTTGTTGCCAAGGATGAGAAGGAGGAGCTCAAGCCGGAACAGCTCAAGGGAATCGAGGAAATCGATAACTGGCTCCTTCGGAACTTCCAGAACGGCGGTATTTCGGGAGTTCTGGCATCCAGTGAAAAAAATAAAAACGGGGAATTCGTAACCCGGGCGCTTTCGATGACAAAACGGGAGAGACTCCACATGTATTACCTTGTGGAGAAAAAAAGGCGCAAGGAAGCGAACATTACGGACGTCGGGATGTCCCAGAACTATGTGCCCAATCTGAAGGCTTTTAAGAATCAGATGATCGCGACCAAGTTCAAGTTCTGGAAGCGGGTGAACGGCGAGTATACCTACATGTATAAGCTCGATGAGGCCTTCCATGCGACCACGCAGTACCGGACAGAGATCAACGCCGTCGCCGGGGTCGCGCTGGAACAGAAAAACATGGTCCAGAATAAGGATGCCACCAAGCAGAAGGAGGCTCCCTCCGATGCCGCGACACAGCGCTATGTCAAAATGATAGAGCTCGGCGCCGCGCTGCAGGAATATATCAAAAATCTGGAAACCGCGAAAAAGGCCACGAAAAAGCAGAAAAAGGGAGCGGAACAGGTTTGTAAGGAATCTGCCGCCCTATGCGAGAGACTCATGAAGGAGATCGAGAAGCTGGACGGCAAGGTCGGAAAGGAAGCCAGATATAGGCGGCCGAATGAATACGGCGAAACCCTGGTGAATGATGCCGTTTCGAATTACAA
This sequence comes from Lachnospiraceae bacterium, assembly GCA_017450105.1. Taxonomy (GTDB): domain Bacteria; phylum Bacillota; class Clostridia; order Lachnospirales; family Lachnospiraceae; genus RUG12461. Next base: position 17,668 of record JAFSXC010000086.1, read on the forward strand.
GTCCATCGGCGAGCTCCCAAAGGCGGGAATACAGTTGGCTGCCGGCGCAGGCCTCTACTTTGAAGCAAAGTGGGATCTTCTGGGTGCGGGCTGGTCCAAGGCGAACCTGTGGGCAGGCTCCGCCACGCATGCGGCAGCCGGAGCGGCCGCTCTGCTCGGCATGGTGACCAGCGCGATTACCCTGTGCCGGGTCGGAAATCAGATGTCCGGAGCGGAGATCTCGGAAAAGGTCCTGGAGATGAGCAAGGGCTTTATCACCATCGGCCAGAGCCTGACAAATATCGGTTTGCTGATGGCGACGGGCGGCAATATGCTTTTAATGAAGTCGAAGGAGGTCCTGGCGGTTACGGAGGCCTCGGGAGAGCTGGCCGGGGTGGCCGGAGTTGTGGTCGATACCGGTATCATGGTCGCCCGGGCTGTGGGTGCCGGCAAGATGCGCTACCACGGCAAAAAGGCCCAGAACTTCTTTACGGAAAAGCGTAAGGAAATGCTGAAGAAGGAAGGGCAGGACCAGCTTTCCGCGGAAAAGAAGCGTGAACTGAAATACGAGCAGAATATGATGAAGCTGCAGAAGGATCTCGAGGCCAGAGAGAGGAACAAGGCGATCTTCAGCGGAGTCGGTGTGGGTCTTTCCACCGCAGGGCTTGTCATCCCCGTGTTCGGTGTCGCTGCCGCCGTGGTATCCATAATCGGAAGCATCAAGGACTATGTGGATGTCCAGAACCTGAGAAACAAGCTGTTTGACAACTTCTTCAATATGGACGAGCTGGTAAAGCAGGTGATCGATAAACGGTATGGCCGAAGGAAGTATTCCCACGCCAATGACAATCTGGATGAAAAGGTGAGGGAGTCCCTGAGAAACCGTGTTGCCGCTTATGCGGGGTTCAGCAGTATGAAAACCGCTTCCGAATTCATATGCTCGAAATTTGCCGGCCTGATCAGGCAAAAGCTCTTTGGAGAGAATACGAGCGAGGAGGAGAAAAAGGGGTATATCCAATTTGTCAAGGCCATCAATCTTCGTGTGAATTTGAAGAAGAAGCTGCCGACAGAGCAAATGCTGGTGCGTAAGATGAGTGCTCAGTAAGGAACAACGTTACTTTATCATGATGAGACCGCCTGACCCGGCGGAGGAGGAACGATATGGAATTAATGGAACTGGAAAACCTGAGACACGAGCTTTTGGAGGATCTTTGTAAGGAAATGAACGACGCGCAGGTCGCGGCGGTTGTCCATAAGGAGGAAGGAGCGCCCGAGATGGTGAGCGCTATTCTGGATGAGGTCGGAGACCCGGAACTTGAGGTCAGGGGGGACTTTTATTTCCGCGCGCCGGATTCGGAAGACGATGCGGCACAGATCTTTATGTCTGTGATCACCATCTCGGATGAACTGCCGGAGGACCGCCTTCCGGCGCTTTACGAGGCGATCTCTTATGTGAACTTTAATGTCCCTGCCGGGTGCTTCTCGATCGACAAGGACCACAAATTCTTCTGCTATGTGCTGAGTATGCTGATGCCGATGGAGCTGGTGGAGGACGCGATCTTCCAGGAAATGGATCTTGCGGTGGGAAATGCGCTCTCGATCGCGGATTCCTATATCGGGATCCTTGCCGATGTGATGAACGGAAAGATCGAAGCGGACGGGGTTGTGGAATTCCTCGGAGGTCCGGAGAATGGCGATCCGGACGATGAGTGATCGTATCGGATATGAAATTGCAGCCGTTTGGGGAATGGTCCCGAACGGCTGCCTTTTTTCTTCGTACGCGGCCCGAGCAGTAACACACAGGAGGCTGACCATTCAAGATTTAAGAAAATCGTAATGGATTTTTAATGATTTTTATGGTAAAATTAAATCCGTGTCTTGTGCCGTTTCTTTCAGATGCTGGAGATTACCGATATAATAGTGCTTTCTTAATGTCGGGCCAGGATTTAGCATTAGGCTGAAAAAAATAATCGGAGGACAGAAATGGGAAATAAAAAAGAACCTAAGCCTCAGAAACAGGTTAAATTTTCCAGACTGGCTGCTGAGTCTGTTCCGGAGCTCTGGATGGTGATGTTTGTAAACAGCCTGATTCTGGGTCTTCTGGCCCTGGTGTTCGGACAGATCTGCAACGCCATCATCGGGACGAAGGTGGCGGCTCTGACGACTGCGAATATGAAGCAGATCTTTACGAGCTGGCAGGGACCGGTGCTCATCATCATCGCTGTCGCTTTTATCCTGATCTATATCGCCATCGATCTGTTTTTGCGTGTGATCGTGACCGGAGGGATCCTCAGAGGGGAAAAGGCCGGGATCCTTCAGGGCATCAAAGAGTCGGTCAAAAGCGTCAAGCGCTTTCTGAATCCCGACGGTATCTCCATTCTTGTTTATATCCTGTTTGCCGTACCTCTCGTGGGGCTCGGCTTCAGCGTCGGCGTTACGAAGAATTTCGCGATCCCGAATTTCATCATGGATGTTGTGATGAAGAACGGTACCTTCAGAGTGATCTATATTATCGGTCTTCTGGTGCTGCTGGTGGTCGGCTTCCTCTTCCTGTTTTCGATGCATGCCGTTCTTTTGTCCGGTATGACGCCGAAGGAAGCCAAAAAGTACTCGTTCCGCCTGATTAAGAAAAACTGGATCAAATTCCTTATTACGATGTTGATCGTGATCTTCGCGGTGGTGCTGATCCGGTTCGGAATCGACCTGGTGGTTAACCTGATCCTCCAGAAGGGACTGGATCCCGTTGAGGCCACTTTGCCTGTAAACTATGTCGACAGGGATTTTTCCGATCCTGCTGTCTGGAGCAGCCTCACGGATGCGGATATGTCGGTTCTGGCCTACCGGGTCGGATGCGCGGAGGCAGTGCTCGAGGGCGGATATCTGGATATGTTCCTTTCGCTTCTCGGCTCCGGCTTTATCATGATGTTCTTCACAAAGCTGTATCTTGAGTTTGACGCCAAGGAACGGGGAGAAGAGACTTCGACCTGGCTCAGCCGGCCCAAGGGAGGCGTATATGTCGGAAAGACCGTTCTGATGATCGGGATGTTTGTTATCGTCGGAATCTTTTCCTTCCTGATCTCCATCAGCTCCGATTATTATTTCAGGGATAAGGAACCGGGGATCTTTGCCCACCGCTCCTGCGGAACGCTGGGCTTTGAAAACTCCGTCGAGGGGCTGCAGCTTGCTCTGGACCATGGCTGCATCGGCGGTGAGATCGATATCCAGAGAACGAAGGACGGATATTATATTATTAATCACGATAATGATTTCGCCCGCCTTTCCGGTGTTGCGAAAAAGCCTTCCGAGATGACGCTTGCGGAGATCCAGGCGCTTGAGCTCAAGGATGAAAACGGCGGGATCCATAAGGTCCCGATGCTCTCGGATTTCCTGGTGGAGGCGAAACGGATCAATGCCACGCTTCTTCTGGAGCTGAAGGGAGAGACCGCCGATGAAAAGATGGCCGATGACGTGGTGGCCATGGTAAAGGAATACGGGGTCGAGGACCTTGTGCTTTATATCTCCTTGAAGGAGGATGTGATGAACTATCTGAAGGAAAAGCATCCGGAATGCAGAGTATCCTCCGTGTTCTTTGCGGGTATGGGCAAGTTTGAAAACCTCCCCTGCGATATCCTCGGTATTGAAGAGGGAATGGGGTCGCCGGTCCTCTATTCCGAAGCCCATGAAGGCGGAAAGCAGGTGGCTGTCTGGACGCCGAATACGAAGGAAGGACTGTACATGTTTATGGATTCGGATGTGGATTACATCACAACGGATGAGATCGAAATCGCGGAAGAGGTTCGAAGCTACCTGAACAACAGGAGCGAGCGGGAGCGGATTTACGACCGGCTTCAGGATTTCTGGGAACTGTAATGCTGTAAAGCTTACATATAAATATATTACAAAGGAGGAAGAATATGAATGCACTCTATTCCAAGATGCGATTAGGCGCGAAGAACGTGGTTCTGCTTATCGTTTTCATTCTGATCGCATCCGTGGCACAAATGCTGTCTCCTGCATTTATGTCAGTTATGATCGATCAGGGGATCACGCAAAAGGATATGGGGCTGATCATCAGTATGGCTATCGCCATGGTGATCATAGCGCTCATTTCCTGCGCCTGCAACATTGTTGCTTCAAATATTTCGGCAAAGGTATCCACCCAGGTCTGCGCGGATATTCGTGCAGCGGTGTTCGAAAAGGTATCGGAGTTTTCCGCCGCTGAGATCGACAAATTCGGAACGGCATCCCTGATCACCAGAAGCACGGCGGACGTAACAACGATAACGACGTTTCTGTCCATGCTGCTCCGGTTCGGGATCCTTGCGCCCATGATCGCGGTGGTGGGACTGATCCTTTCGGTATCCACGGCAGGTGAGGTCTCCATCGTTCTTGCCATTGCGGTTCCGATCCTCCTTGTGGTGACCGTTCTTTTGATCATCGCCGCCAGCCGGTATTCTATCAAGCTCCGTGAAATGATCGATAAGATCAACCAACGGTTCCTTGAGATCCTGGAGGGCGTCCGCGTGATTCGTGCTTTCAACAAGCAGAAGCGTGAAACGGAGCGGTTTGACGAAACGAACCGGCAGACAACCGAGGTATCCCGGAAGCAGATCCGGATCGCCGGCTCTCTGGTTCCCATTGTCAACATGCTGTTCGGCTTTACCTCGATTACGGTCATGGCGGTGGGTACGGGATACGTTGCCTACGGACAGATGGATGTGGGTGTTCTGGTGGCCGCAACGCAGTATATCAATATCATCCTGCTGGCCATCATCATGCTGACCTATGTGGTAAGTCTGATCCCGGATGCCATGACCTGTATGAGGCGTATCAACGATGTGCTTTCTACAGAGGTCTCCATCAAGGATCCCGAAAAGCCGGAGCCGCCTCAGACCTGCAAGGGTACCGTGGAATTCCGAAATGTGACCTTTGCATATCCGAATGCGGATGAGCCGGTGATCAAGGGGATCAGCTTCATTTCCAGGCCCGGAGAGACCACGGCGATCATCGGTCGTACAGGCTGCGGGAAATCCAGCGTGGTGAAGCTTATTCCGCGGCTTTACGATACGCTCTTCGGAGAAGTCCTGGTGGATGGCGTAAACGTAAAGCAGTACAAAATGGATCATTTGAGAGAACTGATCGGTTATGTTCCGCAGAAGAATGTTCTGTTTACCGGTGATATCGCCAGCAACCTGAATTTCGGTAATGAAAACGGGTCAGAAGCGGAATGGAAGGAGGCCGTGCGGATCGCATGCGCATCCGAGTTCGTGGATAAGAAGGACGGCGTGTACCATTCACCCATTGCCCAGGGAGGAACAAACCTTTCCGGTGGCCAGCGGCAGCGTATGGCGATCGCCCGTGCCGTGATGAAGAAGGCAGAGGTCTATATCTTTGATGACAGCTTCTCCGCATTGGATATGAAGACGGACAGACAGCTCAGACAGAACCTGAAGGAAAGCATGGGAGATTCCACGATGATCGTTGTGGCTCAGCGTGTCAGCACGATCATGGATGCTACCCGTATCATCGTTTTGGATAAGGGAGAGGCAGTCGGCATCGGCACGCATAAGGAGCTGTTAAAGAGCTGCCAGCTGTATCGGGAAATCGCAGAGATCCAACTCGGAAAGGAGGTCGTGGAGAATGAAATCGCATGTGCTTAAACGACTGATGTCCTATCTGGGCAACTTTAAAGGAAGATTCGGAGCTGCCGTGGTGACTGCGCTTCTTGGAACGGTGCTTCTGATTGCGGCTCCCCGTGTCATGGGAGAAATCACCACGATCCTCTTCGCCGGGTTCAAGGACAAGCTCTGGCTTTATGATGCGGCCAAACCGGAATCCGCATGGATAACGATAGCGAATTACCCCCTGGGCAAGGTGACAACCATCGTCCTGATCCTGATTATCCTGGTCCTGATCTATCTCTTTTCATGGATCTTCAACATGATCGCGAATTCTCTCCTGGCTACCGTCAGCGCGGGTATGGTTGAAAATCTTCGTAAGGACATCCAGGCCAAGATGCACCGGATGAAGCTGGATTACTATGATACCAGAACGAACGGCGAGGTTCTTTCCGTTATCACGAATGATGTCAATGCCATACAGCTCCTGCTGGGTGCCAACTTCTTCCAGATCATCACCCAGCCGATTATGGCCATCGGTATCCTGATCATGCTCTTCTCGATCAATGGCTGGCTTGCTCTGATCGCAGTAGCAACCATCCCCCTGACCTTCCTGGTATCCGGCGGAACCTTGAAGGCCAGCTCCATCAGTTTTGATAAACAGCAGAAGCTCTTAGGTGATCTGAACGGCTATGTGGAGGAAATGTACAACGGACAGAACGTGATCACCTCCTTCAACTATCAGAAAAAGGCAAACGAGCGTTTTAAGGAGATCAATGAGCTCCTTCGTAAAAGCTCCAACAAGGCCGAGGCAACTTCCGGCGCGGTAATGCCCCTGACCACAGTGGTCAATATGATCGGCTGTGCCGTGACGGCACTGGTTGGCTGTATCTTTGCCCTGCAGGGCAGCATGCTCCTCGGCGGTGTGCAGTCTGCTATGCAGTATGTGGAAAGCTTCCAGCAGCCCTTTACCACCTTTGCAAGTATGGCAGGGCAGATTTCTGCAGCAATGGCAGCCGGGGGCCGGATCATGGAGCTTCTGGATGCGGAAGAGGAAGTAAAGGATCCGGAGACCGGAAAGGTTCCCTCAAAGACAGATGGCAGTGTGGATTTCAAGCATGTGAAGTTCGGTTATCTGCCGAATAAGCTTCTTATGACCGATGTCAGCGTCCATGTGGAGCCGGGTCAGAAGATCGCCATCGTCGGACCGACCGGTGCCGGCAAGACGACGCTGATCAATCTGCTGATGCGTTTCTACGAGATCAACGGCGGCGAAATCTGGGTGGACGGTGTCAATTCCAAAGAAATGACAAGGCAGGAGCTCAGAAGACATTTCGGTATGGTGCTTCAGGATACCTGGCTCTTTGAAGGCACGATCCGGGACAACCTGAAATACAGTACGGAGCGTGAGGTCAGTGATGAGGAAATGGAGGCAGCAGCGAAGTCCGTCTGCGCAGACACCTTCATCCACACCATGCCGGGCGGCTATGATATGATGCTGAGCAAGGGCGCAGAGAATATCTCTCAGGGCCAGAGACAGCTCCTTACGATCGCGAGAGCGATCATCGCGAATCCCGAAATCATGATCCTGGATGAGGCGACCAGTAATGTCGATGCCCATACGGAGCAGGTGATCCAGAACGCGATGGCGACGCTGATGAAGGGACGTACCAGCTTTGTGATCGCACACCGTCTTTCCACGATCCGCGACGCGAATGTGATTCTGTACATGGAGAACGGAGACATCAAGGAGGTCGGAGATCACGACACTCTGATGCAGCAGAACGGAAAGTATGCGGCGCTTTACAATTCGCAGTTCGGTTAAGCCCTGAAGGCCGATACCAAAAAACGAAAAACGCCTGAAAAGATCTATGACTGCCTGCCGTAATCAGCTCCGCATAGCGGGCTGAATGCGGCAGGCGGTTTTGCTTTTGACATTGCAAAACGCCTGCCTTCGTTGGATAATAAGATAGATGTGTATGCTTATAAGGAGGATTGACGATGGAAAGGGAATTACGCAGGTATAAGAATCTGCTGGCCTGTGTCGGAACCGGGGTAATCACCTTCGGAATCTGGAGCGTGATCAAGGCGATCATGACTGTGATCCGTGATAAGGATGATCTGCTCATGCTTTTAAAATGGTTGCTCGGAGAGCAGTATGCCGAACTTGCAATGATTATATTGGGAATCACGGCCGGCGCAATCATCGCAATTGATCTTGTACTCCGGTTCGGAACCGGTATGGCTGCCCGAAGGGACGGCATGGATATAAAAAAAGGAAAGCACAGGGTGTATCTGTTTTTTGCGTTTCTCCTGCTCGTGGGGACCATTCTGTCCCTGATCTATAATTTCAATGACATGGCAGAGATCGGCGCCCTGAGCAAATACATTACAAACAATGAGCTGATCAGCCCTTATGTCGATATGATCCTGGAGGTAACGGTACAGACGATCGTTGACGCGACCTCGGCGATCATGATCATCGAAATGATCGTTGCCGGCGTAAAGGTGGGCACATTGGAAAGAAAAATGAAGAAAGCTGAGGCTATGGAGGGGGCATCATGAATAAAGATTTTCATTATTTCGGGACGTATTCCGCTGCGATCCTGGCGGGACATTCCCACGAAGATGCTCTTCGGATCGCCAGAAGCGCATTCTTCGTCGATCTTTGCACACAACCGGTCTTAAACAGTGTCGGAGCTCCGATCGAGGCAGCGACGACCATGCTGGCCATGGAAATGGCGGACGCCAGAAGCGATATCATTTCCCAGCAGGATGTTACCAGAACCTGGGCTTCCTTCCATTTCCTGCCCTATGACCTGTATTCCGAAAGAAAGGGCTGCGGGAAGAAATACATGCAGAAATACCGCCTGATCTGCAAGCCCAACGGGGACCTTCTGGTGGATACGGTAACGCAGGTCAAGGGAAAAAGTCTGGAGGCCACGGGCCTGGCCATGCATGTGCTGGCCGATACCTGGGCGCATCAGAACTTCGCAGGAACGCCCTCCCGGGTGATCAACGATACGAACTACCATTTCTTTGAGATCCTGCCGGATGGGAGCGAGCGGAGAATTTCGCTCCGGCCGAACCCCGCTTCGCCGGATGATCTGATAAAGGGCCTGTTTACGGGCACAATGCGGCAGGGAAAGGAAACCTCCGTTATGAACCTCGGCCACGGAAGAGCCGGCCATCTTCCGGATTACAGCTGTATGCGCTACCGCTATCTTCCGGCCTGGGCGGATTACGAGGAGGTCATTAAGGACAACCCGAGCGATTTCATGCATGCCTATTGCCAGATGATCTATGCGATGAAGTATCTGAAGGGAGAAGGGGGAACCTTTGAAAAGGCGACCTACGATACCGAAACCGTGGCTCCGTATAAGGAGAAGATCGAGGCGATCTTTGAAAAGCGCCAGACGGATGACTCCGAGGACTGGAAGGCCTTCGGGGAAAGCCTTTCCGGGCAGGAGATCCCGGATTTTGATACGCCGGATTATCTGGAGGAATACCATAAGGCTCCGGAGGACAAAAAGGATGATACACCGATGGGCCGGTTTATTCTGGCGGCGCTTGCCCAGAAGAGCATGGTCACAAACCGGGTCTATAAATCCGGAAATATCCTTCTCGGAATCTCCGGTGATTACAAGGATTGGGGTACAAAGGGCATCCGAGCCTATCTTAAGCTGGCGAAGGAAGTCCGGAAGGGAGGCGTAATATGAGCGTCGGAAAACGGATAGTAAAGATCATAGTCGGAGTTGTGGTTGTCGTTTTGGCCATCCTGATGATCCTGCAGCCGGACTGGGGTTATGTGCTGATCAATGCGGTTCTGGGTATTGCGCTTCTGGTTTCCGCGATCGGCTCTCTGATCTATTATTTCCGGCTGGCGCGCCATATGGTCGGAGGAAGAAGTACTCTCTTCAGCGGGCTGATCCAACTGGACCTTGCGGTCTTTACGCTGACGCTGACGGATCTGCCGAAGATCTTTTTGATGATCTATCTGGTATCCGTATTCGGAGTAACCGGAGTTTTGCGCCTGGCGCGCGGACTCGAGGCAAGATCCAGAAAAGCGCCTGCCTGGTACTGGAGCTTTCTGAGCGGCCTGTTCTATGTGCTTATCGCGTTCCTATGCACGATCTTTATTTCGAATAATGCGATCATGGTAACGATATTCAGTGTCGGCATGCTTTTTATGGGCGTCGGCAATATCGTAAGCTCGTTCTACCGATCGAAGATCGTATATGTCCAATAAAACAAAAAGAAAAGGGGAAATGCCGGTTCGCAGGCATTTCCCCTTTTTTTGCATTTCCTTTAGTGGCTGACCGATTCGAGAAACAGCGCCGCGAGATGTTCCTTCTGCAGAACGGTAACAACGGCGGCAACGTTCTGTACGCTGGCTTCCATCTGAGAGAACAGATAGAGCAGAAGAAGCGTCATATATTTGGGATCTCTTTCCTTCTTCATATTGCTGAGCTTCTTCCGAAGACCTCTGCCGGAGTTCTTTAAGGCATTGACGTCATCACTGTTCAGCTTCGGAAGGAGCTGGTCATAGCTTGTGATGTTTTCAAAGCCGAACGCCTTCTTCACTTCACGGATGAGCTCGTCCATCGACCAAATCGTTTCATGGCTCAGACCGCAGATCTCCGCCGCGATCTCGGCTCCGCGGACGAAGTAATCGGATTTCTGCACCGCATGGCCGCGGGCGAATTTTTCAAGCTCCCGGAAGAGATACCGGGTCTCGGCGGTCCGCTTTCCCTTCGCCTTTGTGCTGGCATTTACCATGGCCTGACCCTGGGCGCATCTCTCATTAAAGGCTTCGATCATATGCTGATAGGGCTCCAGGGATTCCTTCTTGAAGCAGTAGACATAGCCGTCATATTTGCCGAAGGTCCGCATGGCATCCCGATAGCCCATCTCGATATTCTTGCGGATCTTTTCCGGATCAAAGGCAAGGATACCGCCCAGGTCCTCACTGGGTGTAATATAGGTAACATAAGGCCGTCCTGCGAAATCCGGATGCTGAGGCTCCTGATGGAGATCCACCGCAATGATCTCGCCGGCGCCCATGCGGATCGCAAAATCGATGGGCAGATTATCGTGGTACATACCGTCGATGAAGTAATCCTTTCCGATCAGATGCATCGGGAAAACCGGATACACGGACGCGGAGGCTATGATGTAGTCCCTGAGAAGGCCCTGCGGGATCTCGTTCTTCGGCATGCAGAACGGCTTTCTGTCTCTGTTCCGCACGGTCACACAGCCATAGTCCACAGGTGATTTACGGATCTTTTCTTCGTCAATGTTTTTCTGGATAAAATCGAAGAAGGGGGAATTATCCACCGCTCCTGCGAGCATCTTATCCCTCATAAATTCGCCGGGAGAATAAATACTTTTAAAGAAACCTCTCAGGGTCCTGCCGCCCTGATGCGTTTCACTCATCAGATCCCCCATTACCATGCCCCGCCACATCGCGTCACAGGCTTCGAAATCACCCGTACACATCAGGGCGCCGTTGATGGAGCCGATGGAGGTGCCGGTTACGATCTGATAATCAATGCCAAGCTCACGAATGGCCTGCCACACTCCGACTTCATAGGCACCCTTCGTGCCGCCTCCGCTTAATACGACTGCTCTTTTCATAGGTTATCCACTCCTTCTGATTATCTTCTATTAAAATCCATGCAAAGCTCATAAAACAAACAGAGAGCTATGCCTCCTTTGTCAGCGCATCCGATGAGAAGGATGCCACAACGAGTCTGGCCCCGGATACAAACATGGCGATCACAAGGAGCAGCTCGCTTAAGCTTACGATTAAAAGCGGGCAGAGCAGACAGAGCAGCCCCGCGACTACCATGGCGATTCCGAGTATCAGAGACTGCATCGAGCCCGGCGCCTGGATCCCCAGATCCGCCGTGGTCATGGCCTTACGGTACATAATGGCACCGATAACCTCCAGAACGCCGGCCGACATCAGCCAGACGGCAAGAATAATCAGGACGATCTGAAGCGCGATTCCGCCGATGGTTTTCCCGAGCAGAAGACCGAGACCCGCGCCGATCGAGGAAAGGGCAATGGCTAAAGACCATCCGCTGCCGGTACCGGTTTTTCTGCGGCCAAGCCAGGTAATAAGCGTTCCCGCACCATAGATCATTATGCACAGGCTGACCAGAAGCAGCAGCATTTCGGGATACACAAGAGCCAGAACTCCCAGAACGACCAAAACGAGTCCCAGGAGAAGCTGCACGATCTTTTTCGCTGTCTCTTTGGGCGTTCGCCCCTTCGATTTTTGTTTCATTCCTATACCTCCTGCGGCAAAATTTTCGCCGGAAACGGTTTTGGATCCTTTCGGGAACCGTTCTTTCGGCTTTTTGTACTGATGGCAGTATACCATACTTTACGGGCCTTTTTCTTAATAGATTCGAAAAAAATGAAAAAGGTGTTGACAAAATACATTTTACACAATATAATATGGTCAAACATAAGTAAAGAACACAGAACAGAGAAATAAATCAAACCAAAAAGGAGGAACGAAAAAATGATCTATGATTATGAAGTAACCACAGGCAAGGGAGAAGCCTTAAAGCTTTCCGACTATAAGGGAAAGGTGATGCTGATCGTGAATACGGCGACGGGCTGCGGCTTTACGCCCCAGTATGCGCCGATCGAGCAGTTGTATAAGGACTACCATGAAAAGGGTCTGGAGATCCTGGATATCCCGTGCAACCAGTTCGGTGCGCAGGCTCCGGGAACGGACGATGAGATCCATGAATTCTGTACTCTCCATTATAATACGACCTTCCCCCAGATGAAGAAGTCGGATGTGAACGGAGAGAACGAGCTTCCGCTGTATACCTATCTGAAATCGGAAAAGGGCTTTGAGGGCTTTGACGAGCATGAGCTTAAGGGTGTGCTCGAGGGAATGTTCTCGGCAGCGGATCCGGACTGGGCGAGCAAGCCGGACATTAAGTGGAACTTTACCAAATTCGTCATTGACCGTGAAGGAAATGTGGTCGCGAGATTCGAGCCCACTGCGGATATGAGCAGGGTCGAGGATTGTATTAAGAGCTTACTGTAAGAGGAAATCGGAGGTGTGGAGCAATGAGTGTATATGATTTTACCGTGAAGAACAACAAGGGAAAAGAGGTTTCCTTATCGGAATATAAGGGAAAGGTCCTCCTGATCGTAAATACAGCGACGAAATGCGGCCTTACGCCCCAGTATGAGGGGCTCGAGGCCCTGTATGAGAAGTATCATGAACAGGGCTTCGAGATCCTGGATTTCCCCTGCAACCAGTTCGCGTTCCAGGCGCCCGGAAGCGCGGAAAAGATCGACAGCTTCTGCACGCTCCGCTATAATACGAAGTTCCCGCGCTTTGAAAAGATCAAGGTCAACGGCAGGGACACGGCGCCTCTGTACGTCTATATGAAGGAACAGAAGCCCGGCCGAATCGAATGGAACTTCGCGAAGTTTCTGATCGATCGGGAGGGCAATGTGGTAAACCGCTTTGCCCCGACCGAAAAACCGGAGAAGCTTACCTCGAGCATCGAGCAGGAGCTGGCGCGCCAGGCGGGCTGAAGCCGCTTATTTCATCGTAACCAGCTCATAGCTTCTGGTACCCAGACCGATCTTTTCCCCGTGGATCAGCGTCTCCTCCCACCTTACGTTGGGATTCGAATCCAGCCAGTGGTCGTGGTGGAAATTCCACCCCGGCCGGGCCAGATTATCGGAAAGCTGGCTGTTCGGGACGGGCGTCTGCTTCTGGCAGGCGTCCGCGCAGGCCTGATCCAGGGCGATCGGATCGAAGGAGGCGAACATACCGATATCCGGCAGGATCGGCACATCGTTTTCGCCATGGCAGTCGCAGTTGGGGGATACATCCACAACCAGACTGATGTGGAAATGGGGTCTTCCCTTCAGAACAGCAAGCGCATATTCTGCCATCTTGCAGCACATGACCTCTGTCGCGTTATCGTTATCGTTCCGGATCGCGTCGAAGGAGCAGGCTCCGATGCATCTTCCGCAGCCCTTGCATTTTTCCTTGTCGATCACGGCCTTCCCTGTTTCGTAGCTGATCGCGTCGGACCCGCATTCCCGGATGCATCTCCGACAGCCCCGGCAGCGCTCCGGGATTACATGAGGCTTTCCCTCATTATGCTGCTGCATTTTTCCGGCCCGGCTTCCGCAGCCCATGCCGATGTTCTTAATCGCCCCTCCGAAGCCGGTCATTTCATGTCCCTTGAAGTGGGTGAGACTGATGAACACATCCGCGTCCATAACGGCGCGTCCGATCAGGGCTTCCTTTATATATTCCCCCTCCGCAACAGGAACCGCTATATCATCCGTACCCTTGAGCCCGTCTCCGATAATGATCTGACAGCCTGTGGTTACGGTATTAAATCCGTTCAGATTTGCGCAATCCATATGCTCCAGCGCATTCCTCCGGCTCCCGGGATAAAGGGTATTGCAATCGGTCAGAAACGGGAAACCGCCCTTTTCCTTTACTACATCGGCCACGGCCTTTGCATAGTTCGGACGGAGAAAGGCCAGATTGCCGAGCTCCCCGAAATGCATCTTGATCGCGGTAAACTTTCCTTCCAGATCCAGCGCCTCGATTCCGGCGAACCGGATCAGCTTTGCCAGCTTATCCGGCATGTTGATCCCGTTGACGGCACGGAAATCCGTAAAATAAACCTTTGCTTTTTCCATTTTTGACCTCCCTTATTATTTCTAATAGTATAAAGTATACTTTAACAGTACAAAACCCTGCGCGTCAAACGAATTTGAACCATTTCTTGACATAAAATAGGGGATATGTTAAAATCACGCATGTTTGACAAGGGTGTAACTAAAAAATAGTAAGCGTGGAAAAAGGAGGATTAAAAAATGCAATTTCCAAGTGCTGCAAATGGTTCTAAAAAGATCTTTACGGGTGAGCTTTTAAGCCTGATCGTTGCTATCTGCGCTGGACTTTCGGCTGTTTTAGCTATTTTCGGTATCGCGGGTGCTGCAGCGGTTGCCCTGGAGGAGGGTGCTATTTCCGGTGCTGCGATCGGTGGTATGGCTGCGGCTGGAGCTCTCGGCCTCGTATCCGGTATTCTTGCCATCATCGCTACGATCCTGACGATCGTAGGTACCGTACAGTGCGCCAAGGACGAGAATTCCTTCAAGGCTGCCCTGATCGCTCTTCTTGTGAGCCTGGTATTCAGCATTATTGCAGGCTTCTTCAGCAGCAATACTGTGCTTGCAGGTGTAGCTGACGTTATAAACAAGGTGGCATCCATCTTCATTAACGTTATGATCATTAACGGCTTCTGCGTATTAGCTGACAAGCTGAACAACGCTGAGGTCAGACAGAAAGGAAACTCCATTCTCAAGTTCATCATCATCCTGCTGATCCTTCAGATCATTCTTTCCGTTATCACCAGGTTCCTTCCGAACGTTGTCGGTGTAACGATTGCCGGTGTACTCGGTGTAGTGATCCTGATCCTGTCCATCATTCAGTACTTCCTGTTCCTTTCCTTCCTTGGGAAGGCCAGAAATATGCTGAATTCGTAAAAAACAAAAAAAGACACACCCTTAGAAGGCGTCCGGAGCAATCCGGACGCTTTTTTTCTTGCCAACCTCCTGTACCCGTGGTATGATGTTCACATCTTTCGGGAGCGTCCATCCCGAAGATATCTGTCGGCTGTTCAGCCAAAGCTTCCAAAAGGACAGAAATGCAAATTTCGAAAGGAAAGGGGGGAGTCTGCGAAAAAATAGTTCTTTTGCCGTTTTTTTGTATTCAGAAAAAGGAGGTTTGAACATGAAAGAAAAAACAAAACGACGGGCGGCCCTTGCGGTAACGCTTTTTGCGCTCATGCTGGGGGCCGGGCTCCTGCCGGAGGGGGTCAGCGCAGAGGAGGCGGTCCTTGCGCCGGAAAGCGTAACCTTTATGGAGCCTCAGACGAATTACGCCGCCTCTTCAGGATATTTCCGGGTGGAGAACGTAACCCCCTATACCTATGTGGATGCGGACGGTATTGTATCCTCCGATCCGGAGGTGGTGGAGGTAAACCGGGTCGAAACCGTATTCAAAAGAGACGGAGGCGTAAGCTTCAGCGATATCTTCCTTGATATCCGGGGCGCAGGGACGGCCGAGGTTTCCTACCGGGCCGGAGGACTGACCTTTCAGACGCGTGTGATCGTGAAGGAATATGAAAATCCGATAAAATACCTTTCGATGACGAATGTGAACGGGGGAAATGATTTTTCGCTGTTCGAAGTGTCCAAAGCCTTCCCTCCGGGAGCCCTGGTGCTTGGCGATACGACGAAGAGACCCGAGCTGAAGCTGGAGGCAGCGAACGGCTGGGCAGTCCGAAGCGTCTATCTGAACTGCAGTGGGCAGGGAAGCCAGCCGTTGTCCGAAAGCTACATTCTGAAGGAAAACGGGCCCGATGTCAGCACAAGGAGCTTCCGCTTTACCCGCGTCAACAAGGTGACGGATCCTGCTGCCCCAAGCGCCAGCCTTTCGATCGGCCTGAACGATGAGCTTACGGGGCAGACGGTTACTGTCAGCTATGAGATTTACTGAAAAAGGAGGAAAAAATGAAAAGGATCAGAAGCTTTATCGGCATCATTGCCGCGGTTATGCTTATAGCGGGGGCGCTTCCGGCCTTCCCCGCCCCGTCGTGGGGCCAGGTAAATGCGCCGAAAAAGGAAAACTGTCTATGGTGGGGGGAGGCCTATCTGACCTCGATCTATGTTTACGGCCTGTCCTCGAAGGACCGTCCGGACCCTGCCTCAGTGGAATCCGAGAATCCGGCGGTGGCAGAGATTGATTACGAGCGCATGAGCGAAGCGGTGTCAGACAGCGATTTCGACCGGTTTGAGATCGGGCTGATCATCCGCGGGAAGGGAAAGACCTTTGTCAACTACCGGATCGGAGAGAAAAGCTATAAGACAAAAATCGTTGTGAAGGGGAGCATAAGCGCACCGGAAGGCGCAAAGTATGTCTGCCCGGTCAAGTCTCTCTCGATCTCCAATGTGGCCGGAGGAACGGAGCTCGCCGGATGGTTTCAAAAGAGCGGGTTCGCTTCGGGTCTTGCGTGTGAATACGCGGATAATGCGGTGCTTAAGGTGCAGGGGAAAAACGGCTGGAAGGTGAATTTTGTGGGACTCAGCGAGGACTACGGGGATTTTTGCAGGAACCGGCATTACGGGGTGAAGCCGGCGAACTCGTTGACGCTGGAGCTCGGGGAGCTGGAACCGGCCGCAGAAGGCGGGTCCCGGAGCCTGTCCATCAGTTTTGTCAAAGATTCCGGCAAAAAGGCGAAGCAGGCCTCGCTCTTTTTGAATCTGTAAGACAAGGGACGGTTCTCTGCCTGGCTTTAAACGAAAGCTGCTTGGGAGGACAGAGTGTTTTCCGGGGGCGTCCTGCCCCGGGAAATACTCTGTCCTTATGCATTGCGGTGTGAACAGCAGCATAACCCGGTCTGCAGGTAGAATGCCCCGAAAAAAAGCGTTTACTCTTTGAATATATATAGTATATAATTGTGAAGGTTTGAAGCGAATAAGGAGGTATTTCATGAGGAAACAAAAACGTTTTCTGGCTTTTCTGCTGACATTATGCCTTACAATCCCTGCTGCTCCGCAGCTGACGAGTGCTTCTTCGGCGAAGGCTTATGACCCTTCGTATAAAACCGGAAGGCAGGAGATGAAGCATACCCGTATTCCCGATGATGCGATGAGAAGGAGGCCCTTCGACTCCGCAGCCTATGACGGAGTTGTGGACGGAGCCTGGGCGGAATACGGAAGCTACTATATCTATAACCAGCTTTCCGGCGGTGAGCGGGAGTTCTGGGATGCTCTGATGAGGGAATGCCTTCTTTTTATGAACGGCGGAGGGGATATCGAAGTGGATCCTTCCGATGGGGAAAGCTATTTGCTTCCGGGTGTGAGCTTTTCCATTCCGGGTGGAACTCAGCGGATGTTCGAAATCTATTGTATGTTCCGCGACAATAACCCACAGTTTTATTTTCTGGAAAATGGACTTTCCTATACCGGCTACGAGGCTTTTCCTGCTCTGTATCCGAAATTTGCTCCCGAGAGTACCAG
This sequence comes from Lachnospiraceae bacterium, assembly GCA_017450105.1. Lineage (GTDB taxonomy): Bacteria > Bacillota > Clostridia > Lachnospirales > Lachnospiraceae > RUG12461. Next base: position 35,355 of record JAFSXC010000086.1, read on the forward strand.
AAAATCGGAAACCGCGAGGCTGAAATCGAAGCTGCAGTCGTATGAGAATGCGGCCGCTACGAAATCGAGCGATTATGAAAAAATCCGTGAGATCCATGATCTGTTGGCAGCGAATTTAACCTATAATAATGATGCGGCAAATGGCAGACAGGACGAAGAGGAATCCTTTTCCCAGTCGGCCTACAGTACCTTTCTGATGGGTACGACCGTGTGTCAGGGCTATGCGATGGGCTTTTCCATGCTCTGTAATAAGCTCGGGATCGATGCGATGGTGACGACCGGCTCCGGGCATGCCTGGAACCGCGTTGAACTGGACGATGTATGGTATACGATCGACTGTACCTGGGATGACATGGATGGCTATTCCCCCGGTGTTTATTACGAATTTTTCCTCCGCAGTGACAGTGTATTGAAAAATCAGCTGGATAATCAGTCTGCGCATTATGAGGAAAGCTTTCTGACACCCTACCTTCCGGCCTGCACAGAGGATTGTGTGCCGGGCGGAGATTATTTTTCCGTGCCCGGGACGCCGAAAACCATTACGGCGCAGGCCGCGGCGCCGACTCTGAACTATACGGACGGAAGCTTCTCCCTTACCGCCGGCAGCGGAGCGAAGATCTATTATACGATCAACGGGAAGGAGCCTGCCATCGGACAGAGGCAGAGCTTCCTTTACAAAGCCTCTGTCGCGGCTCCTGCCGGAACGACGGTGAAGGCTTTTGCGGTTGAAAATCCGAAGCATAACAGTGATGTCTATACCTGGACGCTGAACGGAAGCGGAGAAGAACCGGAGCCGGAGACGGAACCGGAAACCGAGCCGGAGACGGAAACCGAGACCGAGCCGGAAACGGAACCGGAGACCGAGCCGGAGACGGAACCGGAGACCGAGCCGGAAACGGAACCGGAGACCGAACCGGAAACAGAACCGGAGACGGAACCGGAAACAGAACCGGAGACGGAACCGGAGATCGAGCCGGTGCCTGTGGAGGATGATGTTACGATCGAGGAGCTCTCAGACGGCTCCGTGCTCATGACCAAAACGGACCTGGATGAGACCGGAAGAGAGCGCGGGTTTGTCTCTGTGAAGCTGGTGAACGATACGGCGGTGAAGCTGGCTCTCTCGGAGGATTACGGAGCCAGCTATTCGGAATATGATGTGACCGACAGGACCGGGCTTACGCTGACCGATCTTGAGGTGTCAGGAGCGGCTTTGATTCCGGAGACCGTGATCGGGCCGGACGACACACGGTATACGGTGACGGCGATCGCCCCACATGCTCTGATAAATAATCAGGATTTAATAACTGTCAGCATACCGCGGACTGTCGAGTATATCGGAACGGGAGCCTTCTTCGGCTGCAAGAGCCTGCGCTTTGTGGAGCTGGAGGGTCAGAGCCTTACCGGTATCGGGAAAAACGCGTTTCGGAAGATCGCGAAAAAAGCGAATATCGTGGTCTATGCCTATTCAAAGTCCTCTTTTAAGAGAGTGAAGAAGATGATCAAAAAATCGGGGATCGGTTCAAAAGTCAAGATAACAGGAGTGTATTGATATGAAACAAAAAAGAGTAATCGCTATTCTGGCAGCGGGCTTCCTTCTTTTTTCCTGCGGCTGCGGGGACGACCATGATGTATCCGTTTCCGGAGTGCCGAGCCGGCCGGAGGGCTCGATCGCCATTGACTATGGGGCATCGGGTAGAACGACGTCCTCGACGGAATCAGAGACTGCGGAGGCAGCCGCTTCGGAGAGTAATGCGCTGAATTCTTCAGAGGCTTCTTCGGAAGGCGGAGGGGTTACGGAGGCAGCCGCTTCGGAGTCTCAGACTTCCTCTTCTGCCGGGGGAACGGCTTCTGCGGGTGTTGCCGGAGCGGGCAGCTCCGGAACGGAGGAAACGACGGCTCCTCCTGCGGAGACCGGGATCAGCGAAGAGCTCGCGGGGGACGGGAGCGCCATCATGGTTTTCCCGGATAAAAAGAAATACGAATATGAGCAGGAATACATGGAAGAAGACTTTGTGGATTTTGACTACAAGGTGACCACGGAATGGAGCGATGCTGCGGCGACGAATACCGGGAACGCCAGTCTTCTGATCTATGCTCCCTCCAGCGATGATGCTCTGAATGCGGCGCTTGCCGCGGCGGAGAAGTCGAAGGTGACGGTGGTCGTTTACGGGCATGCGCCTGTGAAAACGCAGGCCAGAGCCTGGTTTGTGACCTATGATCCGAATGTGAAGGGAGATAAGGAGGTTACCTACGGACAGGAGGATGAAGAGGCGATCCTGAAGGAGCTTACGGACGGGAAGATCAAGTCCGTTGTGTTCAAGGATCCGGATTATTTCATTGAGGTTGTTGAGGATATTTCGATGTCTATTCTGGACGGGGAAACGCCGGATGCGGATGATATCGAGGACGGTATGTGGGATGCGGACTGCAGCTTCAGTACGGAAATTGCGCCCGCCTATACGATCAAACCGCTGGTTGTTACTATGGACAATGTTGAGGCGGAGCTTGTTGATGAAGGGTATTATGATGTAAATGACGACGGGAGCCTGACTTCCGATTGGTAAGGAAGAATCAGCGAGGGATCCTTTCCGGACGGGAATAGTCCTTGAAAAACAGCTTAAAATCTGGTAAAATACGTATGTAATTTTATAAACAGGTATGCAGCGAAAGGAGTCGCTTATGAGTGCAATACAGGGATTGGGAAGCACCACACCGAATTACGGGGCTCTGGCCAGCGGGAAACGATTGAATTCTGCGGCGGATGGCGCGGCGGAGCTGGGGATTGCGAAAAGAGAAGAAACACAGGCGAAGGGTTATGAGATCGGAAACAGTAATGCCGAGTCGGGGAAAGAGGTAATTAATATTTCCGACGGCGCGCTTGCTTCCGTGACCGAATCGCTCCAGAGAATCCGGGAGCTGGCTCTTCAGTCCATGAATACGGCTACGACAACGGATCTGGATCGCGCGATGAACCAGACGGAGATCGACCAGCTTAAACAGGACATTGCGAGTACGGCTGCGAATACCCAATACAATACCAAAAATCTTCTGGACGGGAGCTACGGCGAGTTTCAGATGGCGACGGATCCGAACGGCGGGACTGCCTCGGTAAGTAATGTAAATTCGACGCTGGAGGCGCTGGGAATCGCGGACTTTGATGTAAGAGGCGAGTTTGACATCAAGACCATCGATGACGCTTTGGCGAAGGTGAGCAAGGGCAGGAGCCAGATGGGAGCCCAGTATAACGCGCTGGAGCATCTTCAGGGCTTTAACTCCTCGGCCTCCTATAACCATACCTCGGCCCAGAGCCGGATCGAGGACCTGGATTATCCGCAGGCGGTAGAGGAAAAGAAGAAAAAAGAGTTGATGATGCAGTATTCGCTGATGATGCAGAAGAAAAAACAGGAAGACGAGGAAAAGAGGGCCGGGATGTTCTGGGCCTGATCCGGATTGGGACAGCGAATCATAAAGAAACGGAAAAGGCATCCTGTGCTTTACGACAGGATGCCTAAATATTTGAAAACAAATTTCCTTCGGGGCCCGGCCCCGAACGGGTGCCAACAACAGAATGCAACAGGCAACAGGAGGAACGACTTTTGCTGGAGCTGAAAAATATTACATTTAACGTAAGAGAAGAAACGGACAAGGAGATCATACAGGATATCAGCCTTACGATCCCGGAGGAAAAGCTCATTGTGATCACGGGACCGAACGGCGGGGGGAAATCCACGCTTGCCCGGCTTATGATGGGGATCGAAAAGCCCTCCTCGGGACAGATCCTTCTGGACGGGGAGGACATAACGGAGCTGTCCATAACGGAGCGTGCGAAAAGAGGGATCGGCTTTGCCTTCCAGCAGCCGGTGCGTTTTAAAGGGATCCAGGTGCTGGATCTGATCCGGCTTGCGGCCGGAAAGCAGCTTAGCATGGGGGAGGCCTGCGATTATCTTTCCGCGGTCGGGCTTTGCGCCAGGGACTATATTGACCGGGAGGTAAACAGCTCCCTCTCCGGCGGGGAGCTGAAGCGGATCGAGATCGCCACGGTTTTGGCCAGGGGAACGCGGCTTTCCGTTTTTGACGAACCGGAGGCGGGGATCGATCTGTGGAGCTTCCAGAATCTGATCGAGGTCTTCCAGAATATGAGAAGAGGCATAAAGGGAGGCTCGATCCTGATCATTTCCCATCAGGAGCGGATCCTGAGCATCGCCGACGAGATCGTTGTTTTGAAGGAGGGGCGGATCTGCGATCAGGGAGATCGTGACGAGATACTGCCGAAGCTCATGGGGACCGCGGAGGCGGCCCTGGAGTGCAGAAAGAGCGGTGTTGCCCATGAAACCGCGATGAATAACAGCCTTGAGGAGGCCCAAAAATGCTAGAGCTGGACGAGATACAGAAAAGATTATTACGAGAGGTGGCGGACCTGCATAAGGTTCCCGAGGGTGCCTTTAATATCCGCTCCAACAGCCAGTCCGTGGGAAGAGCTTCGACGGAAAACATCCTGATCGAGCCGAGAGAGGACGGACAGGGTCTTACGGTCCGGATCAAGCCGGGAACGAAGAATGAGAGCGTCCATATCCCCGTCGTGATGACGAAGAGCGGGCTGAAGGAGCTGGTGTACAATGATTTTTATATCGGCGAGGGCGCGGATGTGGTCATCGTGGCGGGCTGCGGTATCGACAACTGCGGACCGAAGGACTCAGAGCATGACGGGATCCACCGCTTTTTTGTGGAAAAGGGCGCAAGGGTCCGGTATGTCGAGAAGCACGTCGGCTCCGGAACCGGGACCGGGAAGCGGATTTTGAACCCCGGAACGGAGGTGTATCTGGAGGAGGACAGCACCATGGAAATGGAAATGGTGCAGATCCGCGGAGTGGACGATACGGATCGTACCACGAAGGCCGAACTGAAGCAGGGCGCGCGTCTTACGGTCCGGGAGCGTCTTATGACGCATGAAAACCAGACGGCCATCAGTACCTACCTGGTGCGGATGCTGGGCGAGGGCGCCAGCGCGGATGTGGTTTCAAGGTCGGTTGCCCGGGACCATTCCTACCAGAAGTTTGACGCGAAGCTCATCGGAGACGCTCCCTGCAGCGGCCATACGGAATGTGATTCCATTATCATGGACGAGGGGCGGATCCTTGCGGTTCCCGGTCTGGAAGCGAATAATGTGGACGCAGCCCTTGTACACGAGGCGGCTATCGGCAAGATCGCCGGTGATCAGATCATCAAGCTCATGACCCTCGGCCTCTCCGAAGCGGAAGCGGAAGAACAGATCATCAACGGATTCTTAAAGTAGGTCAAACCCATGGGAAAAAGGATCTTTCGGGAAAAAAGCATGGAAAAGCTCCGCTCGCCGGAGCAGTTGGAGGAGTATCTGCATATTACGAACCCGGGCCTCTGGCTGGTTCTGATAGCGATCCTGGTGCTTACGATCGGCTTTTTTGTGTGGACCGGCCTGACTCCGGTGGAAAGCTATGTATACGGGAATGCCGAGGTAAAGGACCAGGTGCTGACATTTATCCCCGAAGAGGATGAGGACGCCTCCTGGCTGGATACGGGCCTGTCCGTGGCGGTCGGGGAACAGCGGGATAAGATCCTTTCTCTGGGCCGGGATGCCGAAGGAAGAGTCCTGGCGGTGGCTAAGACCCTGCTTCCGGACGGCGTTTACGAGGCAAGGGTCGGCTACCGGACCACCCGGATTATCCGGATGCTGTTTGAATAAAAAACTGTTATGAGGTGGAGGGGAAACCCTTGCAGGGGAACGGTGTGAAAAAACCCGTCCGGTCAGGCGTTGCGCGCGTGCCCGTCGTTATGCAGATGGAGGCGATGGAATGCGGAGCCGCCTGCCTGGCGATGGTGTGTGCATATTATCATAAATGGATACCGCTGGAGAAAATGCGGCTCATGTGCGGCGTGTCCAGAGACGGCGCCAGCGCGAAAAACGTGGTGCGGGCGGCCAGAGCCTACGGACTGTCTGCCGAGGGGTATCGCTTTGACCGTTCGGAGGACTTGAAGAAGAACGCGACCTTTCCCTGCATTATCCATTGGAATTTCGAACATTTTGTAGTCCTGTGCGGCTTTCGCGGGGGCTATGCCTATCTGAACGACCCCGCCCGGGGAAATATCCGGGTGAGCATGAAGGAATTCGACGAAGCCTTCACCGGGGTCTGTCTGTTTTTTTCGCCTGCGGAGAACTTCATACCGGACGGAAAGAAAAAGAGTCTCTTTGGCTCTGTGAAAAGATATCTTTCCGGCGCGCGCCAGGCGTTTCTGCTGCTGGGGGCAGCGATCCTGATCGGCTGCCTTCTTCAGGCTCTTTTGCCGGGCTTTCGCCGGTTCTTTTCGGACCGGCTGCTGACCGGGGAGAATGAGGAGCTGCTGACGCCCTTCCTTCTGATCCTGTTCGTGCTCTCGGTTCTGATCGTGGTGGTGGCCGCGATCCGCTCCATCGTTACTCTCCGGCTGAAGGGGAAGCTCGTTATGACGGGAAAGGCCACCTTTTTCTGGAAGCTGCTCCGGCTTCCGACGGAGTTTTTCAGCCAGCGGATGGCCGGAGATGTGATCCTTCGTCAGAATTCCCACACCTCCATTGCGAAAACCCTGACGGAGACTCTGCTTCCGATGGTGATACAGATATTCATGATGGTCCTTTACATCGTAATGCTGTTTCGCAGCAGTCCGGTGCTGACGCTGTTTGCCGTGCTCGCGCTCGCCGTGAATCTGATCCTGGGACAGGTTCTTGCCGACCGGCGCCGGAACATTATGCGGATGCAGCTTCGTGATGAGGGAAGGCTGACCGGGACAACGCTCTATGGGATACAGATGATCGAGACGATCAAGGCCAGCGGAGCGGAGGCCGAGTATTTCCGCAGATGGGCGGGCCAGGAGGCCGTGGTCAACGCGGGTGCCGTGAAGGCGGCCCGGCTGGAGCTTACTCTCGGAGCTATTCCCGGAGCGATCCGTACCTTTATGAACCTCCTTGTGATGACGGGAGGGGTGTGGCTGTGCATGGAGGGGAGGTTCACCCTTGGAGGCATCTTATTGTTCCAGGGGGTTCTCACGATGCTGCTGACGCCGGCGGAGGGCCTGATCGAGGCCGGGTCCGCGATCCAGAAAATGAATACGGACCTGGAGCGGATCGAGGATGTGATGGACTATCCCGAGGCTGTGTGCTTTCATGAAGAGCATGAGGAGTTTACGGATCGGGAGAATGAGACAGAGGACGAGGACTATGAAAAGCTGTCCGGGAGGATCGAGCTGAAAAACCTTTCCTTCGGCTATTCGGTGCTGGATGCTCCGCTGATCAGGGATTTTTCCCTTTCGGTGCCGCAGGGCGGAAGGATCGCCCTGGTGGGAGAGAGCGGCTGCGGAAAAAGTACGCTGGCCCGGCTGATCTCGGGGCTTTATCAGCCCTGGGGCGGGGAGATCCTCTTTGACGGAAAGCCGGCTTCCTCCATTGACCGCCGGATCTTTACAGCCTCGGTGGCCGTTGTGGACCAGGAGACCACGCTGTTTTCGGACACCGTGGCCAACAATATCAAGATGTGGGACAATTCCATCGAGGATTTCGAAATGATCCTTGCTGCGGAGGATGCGCAGATCCGCTCCGACATCATGGAGCGGGACGGCGGCTTCATGCACCGGCTTCTGGAAGGCGGAAGAGACCTTTCGGGGGGCCAGAGACAGCAGCTTGAAATCGCCCGTGTGCTTGCCCAGGATCCGACGCTTCTGATCCTGGATGAGGCCACGAGCGCTTTGGATGCAACGACGGAGCATGAGGTGATGGACGCCGTAAAGCAGCGCGGGATCACCTGTATTCTCATTGCCCACCGCCTGTCCACCATCCGGGACTGTGACGAGATCATCGTTCTGGAGCACGGAAGGGTTGTGGAGCGGGGAACACATGAGGAGCTGTACCAAAAGGGCGGGATCTACACGGATCTCATTTCCAACGACTGAGAGGATGAACCGTGGGCTTATATGATGATCAGATAAAACAGAGACAGAAAAACGATCAGACGGCCTTTTCGGAGTCCATGCGCCACATGGCCATCAGCGTGCTCGGAAGGGACGTGGGCGGCGAGGAGTTCAGTGAGCATGTGGTGACACGGGACGCCTTGAACGGGATCCTGCGCTACTACGGACAACGGCCGGCGGAGCTCCCGGAAACCGTTACGGATATGGAGGAAAGGCTGGATCTGGCCACCCGCCCCGGCGGGATCGCCTGGCGGAAGGTCCGCCTCTCGGAGGGATGGCAGAGGAAGGCCGCGGGGCCGATGCTCGCGTGGATGAAGAAGGACGGCCTGCCGACAGCGCTTATTCCGAAGCCCTTCGGCGGCTATTACGTGGAAACGCCGGGAAAAGGCAGGGAAACGGTCCGAAGGAACATGGCCCGGAAGCTGCAGGAGGAGGCCATTGTTTTTTACAGGCCCCTGCCGAAGAGGAGACTGAAGGTCCGGGATCTGTTTTCCTATATCCGGTCCTGTCTCGGGGCCGGTGATGTGGGCCTCTTTGTGGTGCTTACCCTCGTTATTACGCTGGTCGGAATGCTGATCCCGCTGACAACGAGGCTTCTTACGGGCTTTACCCTGGACCATGAGAATAAGGGACTGTTCTTCGGATCGGCCGGGTTTCTGCTCGGTGTGTTTGTGTCGATGGAGCTTCTTATGCTCGTCTGGCGGATCGCGGTCAACCGCCTGAAGACGAAGACCTCCCTGTCGCTGGAGGCGGCTATGATGCAAAGAGTATTAAGCCTGCCGGCCTCCTTTTTCCGAAATTACAGCTCCGGCGAGCTTACCAGCCGGATCACGGCAGCGAACCGGCTTTGTACGCTTCTGGTAATGAGCCTCTTTTCCACGGGACTGATCTGCCTTACGTCTTTGCTCTACCTCGTGCAGATCTATTCCCTGGCCCGCAGCCTGTTCGGACCGGCCGTTCTGCTTCTGCTGCTTTCGACCGGGGTGACCGTCGTGGAATTCCTTATGCTCGGAACGGTGAAAAGGAAGCAGATGGAGGCCGGGGCGAAGGAAAACGGTCTTTCCTATGCGCTGCTTACCGGGATGCATAAGCTCCGGCTGTCCGGCGCGGAAAAGAGGGCCTTTACGAAGTGGGCCGAGCGGGGTGCCGAAACCATGGAATATACCTACCGGCCGCCGGTGTTTTTGAGCCTGCATACGGCGATCCAGACGGGGATCTTCCTCTTCGGGACCATCCTCATCTATTTCCTTGCGGTCCGTTCACAGGTCACACCCTCGGACTATCTGGCCTTTTCCGCGGCTTGCGGCCTGATGCTCGGAGCGTTCCTGCGCTTCTTTGACAGCGCCGGCTCTTTTGCGGAGCTGCGGTCCATCCTTGAGCTTACAAGGCCGATCCTTGCCGCGGAACCGGAGACCTCCGGCGTAAGAGAGGTGGTTCAGGAGCTGTCCGGTGCGATCGAGCTTTCCAACGTATCCTTCCGCTATCACGAACGGATGCCTTATATCGTGGATGGAATGAGCCTGAAGGTACGTCCGGGGGAGTATGTTGCGATCGTTGGGAAGACCGGCTGCGGCAAGAGCACCCTGCTCCGTCTCCTTCTCGGGTTCGAAATACCGGAGAGAGGCGCCATCTATTATGACGGCAGGGATATGACGAAGCTGGAGCCCCGGACGCTCAGAAGACGGATCGGAACCGTTACCCAGGACGGGAGTCTGTTCTACGGTACGATCCTGGAAAACATAACCATCGCCGCTCCCCATGTTTCGGAGGAGCAGGCCTGGTCAGCGGCGGAGATCGCGGGGATCGCGGAGGACATCCGGCAGATGCCGATGGGGATGCACACCATCATTTCCGAGGGCCAGGGCGGAATCTCCGGCGGCCAGAAGCAGAGGCTGATGATCGCGCGGGCCATTGCGCACCAGCCGGACATCATTATGTTGGACGAGGCTACCTCGGCGCTGGACAACCGGACGCAGAGAAAGGTTTCGGATGCGCTGGACGCCCTAAACTGTACAAGGATCGTGATAGCCCACCGCCTGTCCACCATCCGGCATTGTGACCGGATCCTGGTTCTGGACCGGGGACGGATCCGGGAGGAGGGTACTTACGAGGAGCTGATCGCCAAAAACGGCGTATTTGCCGAGCTGGTTTCACGTCAGAAAATAAATTGAGAAAGGAAGAACTGTCATGAAGGAGTACAAATCGGATATCGAGATTGCCCAGAGCGTCGAAAAGGAGCCCATATTCGAGGTCGCGAAAAAGGCCGGGATCGACGAAAAATACCTGGAGCAATACGGCCGCTACAAGGCCAAGGTCGAGCTTTCCTGGCTGAAGGAACGGGAAAAGGAGCCGGACGGGAAGCTGATCCTGGTAACGGCCATTACCCCGACCCCTGCCGGAGAGGGAAAGACGACGACCTCCGTGGGGCTTACGGACGGGCTGCGAAAGATCGGGAAAAATGCGGTGGTTGCGCTGAGAGAGCCCTCGCTCGGCCCGGTATTCGGGATCAAGGGAGGCGCTGCCGGAGGCGGATGGGCGCAGGTCGTTCCGATGGAGGACATCAATCTCCATTTTACCGGAGACTTCCATGCCATCGGAGCCGCCAACAACCTCCTTGCTGCCATGCTGGATAACCACATTCAGCAGGGAAACACTCTTGGCATCGATCCGAAGCAGATCACCTGGAAGCGGGCTGTGGATATGAACGACCGGCAGCTCAGAAAAATCGTGGACGGCCTGGGCGGCAGGCTTCAGGGCGTTCCGCGGGAGGACGGCTTTGACATTACCGTGGCCTCTGAGATCATGGCGGTTTTATGTCTTTCCGCGGGGCTTTCGGATCTAAAGGCCCGGCTGGGGCGGATCGTAGTCGGCTATACCTATGACGGGGCGCCGGTGACGGCGCATGATCTGAAGGCGGAGGGCGCGATGACGGCCCTTTTGAAGGATGCCCTGAAGCCGAATCTGGTCCAGACGCTGGAGGGGACGCCGGCTTTTGTTCATGGCGGACCGTTTGCGAACATCGCCCATGGCTGCAATTCCGTTCTGGCTACCCGGATGGCGCTGAAGGCAGCGGATTATGCGGTTACGGAGGCGGGCTTTGCCGCGGATCTCGGTGCGGAAAAGTTTTTGGACATCAAATGCCGGATGGCGGGGTTACGTCCCAGCGCGGTGGTCGTTGTGGCCACGGTACGAGCCCTGAAATATCACGGGGGCGTGCCGAAGGATCAGCTTTCCGTAGAAAACCTGGAGGCTCTGAAGAAGGGTATGCCGAACCTCCTGCAGCATGTGAACAACATGAAAAATGTATATCATCTTCCCTGCGTTGTCGCGATCAACGCCTTCCCGACGGATACCGAGGAGGAGCTTCGCCTTGTGAAGAGCGAGTGCGAGGCGCTCGGAGTCCACGCCGAGGAGAGCGATGTCTGGGCAAAGGGCGGCGAAGGCGGAATGGCTCTGGCCGAGCGGGTCGTGGCGGCCTGCGGGGAGAAGAACGACTTTACGTTTTCCTATGAAACAGAGCTCTCGATCGAGGAAAAGCTGGAGGCGATCTGCAGGCGGATCTACCATGCTGACGGAGTTAATTTAACCCCCGCTGCCGCAAAGCAGTGTGAGAGGCTGAAAAGCCTGGGCTTTGACGGACTCCCGGTCTGCATGGCCAAGACCCAGTATTCCTTCTCGGACGATCCGGCGCTTCTCGGAGCGCCCTCGGGCTTTACGGTTACGGTGCGTGAGGTCAGGGTCAGCGCCGGGGCGGGCTTCCTTGTGGCATTGACCGGGGAGATCATGACGATGCCGGGGCTGCCGAAGGTGCCGGCGGCGGAAAAGATCGATGTGGATGAAAACGGTGTGATCACGGGGCTGTTCTGATGGAAGAGAAAAGACGGATGCAGGAGCTTTCGCTCCTGGAATTTACGGAGGCGCTTGCCGCAAAGACCCCGGTTCCGGGCGGCGGAGGCGCAGCGGCCTGTGTGGCTGCGGTGGGGATTGCCCTGGGGAGCATGACCGGAAATTATACCCTTGGGAAGAAGAAATATGAGGCCTTTGAGGAGGATGTCCGTAAGGGGATCGAGGAGGCCAAGGCGCTGAGAGAGGAGCTTCTGGCCTTCTTGGACCGGGATGCCGAGGCCTTTCTCCCGCTGTCCAAAGCCTATGGGATCCCGAAGGAGGACCCGGAACGGGATACGGTACTGGAGGCGGCGCTGAATGGGGCCGCGGAGGTGCCGCTTGCGCTGATGCGTTTATGTGTGCAGGGGCTGTCTTTGATGAAGGTATTTCGGGAAAAGGGGTCGAGGCTGATGCAGAGCGATGTTTCCTGCGGGGTATATTTTCTGCATGCGGCCCTCCATGCGGCCTCCTTTAACGTATATATTAATACGGAGCTTATGAAGAACAGAGACAAGGCTGCGGCTCTGGAATCGGAAGCGGGGGCTCTTCTTTCGGAGGGAGAGGCGAGCTTTGAGGCCGCGAAGGAAAGGACGGATTGAAATGGCAAGGCTCTTGAAGGGCGCTCCCGTGACGGAGGCACTTACGAAAAAAACGGCGGAACGGGCTGCGGCGCTGAAGGAAAGGGGGATAGAACCGACGCTTCTGATCCTGCGGATCGGAGAGCGGGAGGATGACCTGGTTTATGAAAAGGGGATCCGTAAGAGGTGCGGGCTGACCGGGGTGACGATCCGGGAGACCGTTTTTCCGGAGAGCGTTTCGGCGGAGGAGCTGATCCGAAGCCTAGAGGAGGCGGGAACGGATGACAGCGTTCATGGGATCCTTTTGTTCCGGCCGCTGCCGAAGGGGCTGGATGAGGAAGAGGTTTTGAGGCACTTTCCGCCGGAGAAGGACGTGGACGGTTGTACCGAAGCCTCCTGCGCCGGGGTTTTTATGGGTAAGGAGCAGGGGTTTGCTCCCTGTACGGCGGAGGCGGTGATGGAGCTGCTCTCGTTTTACGGGATCGATCCGAAGGGAAAACGGGCGGTGGTGCTCGGACGCTCGCTTGTGATCGGACGCCCGGTGGCCATGCTTCTCATGCATAAACACGCTACGGTGACGATCTGTCATACCAGGACAAAGGATCCGGACAAGGAGGCTTCGCGGGCTGAGCTTTTGATCAGTGCGGTCGGGAAGGCAGGGACTTTGACTTTGGCCTTTACGAATCCGGATCAGGTGATCGTGGATGTCGGGATCAACTGGGACGAAGCGGCAGCACGGATCGTCGGAGATGCGGATTTTGATGCGGTGGAGCCCAGGGTCGCGGCGATCACTCCGGTGCCGGGAGGCGTCGGGTCGGTGACTACGGCGGTGCTCTGCTCACATGTGGTTCGGGCGGCGGAACGTTCCTGAGGGTCTGCAGGATTTACTCGGCTTGACCTGAGATGAAAAGAAGATTGGCAGGGAGGGGGTTTTGGCACCGGCCGTTGCCGAAAAAGGGTATGAACAGTACGGGAATATGTGTATTGTCAAATTTTCATATAAGTTCCACTTGAAACAGGAAAACACATCTGCTACGATTAAATTGTTATGAAAATAAAAGCATTATTTAATAAAAACAGAAAACAGACCAGAAGATTCCTGTCCGCGGTGCTTTGTACAGGATTTATCCTGGGCTCGGCCTCGGAGGCCTATGCTTCGACGGCGACGCTCAGGGATGCGGAGCAGAAGGCCTCGGAGGCGCAGGAAAATCTGGGAGAGGTGAACAGCCAGATCGACTCCATCGAGGCCCAGCAGGAGACCTTAAGACGGGAGATGGATGCGATCGGCGCGGATCTTGCCAACGTGGTCCTGAACATTACCCTTCTGGAGGGCGAGCTGACGGAGACCAGAAAAGAGCTTGACGATGTGAATGTCCGGCTCAAGGACGCGAAGCAGACCGAAGCGGCGGAATATGACAGTATGAAAAAGCGGATCCGCTATATGTATGAGAACGGAGATCAGTCCGTCTGGTCCGCGCTGCTTTCCGCGAAGGGGATCTCCGATTTCCTGAACAAGATGGACTATGTGGAATCGGTGTACCTTTACGACCGGGATCTTCTGAATAAATATCAGGATACGGTGACACAGGTGACCGCCCTGAAGCACGATGTAAAGGAAGAAGAGGCGGAGCTTGAGGAGATCGAGGTGGAGCTTGTGAATCAGCAGGCTCTGCTCGAGGAAACCCTTGCCCGGAAGCAGAAGGAGAATGAGGACGTTTCCGCCCAGCTTCAGAGCGCGAAGGCGCTGGCCAGCAAGTACGCGGCCACCATCGCGGAGCAGAACGAACGGATCCGTGCGGAGCAGGCGCGTATCGAGGAGGAAAAAGCCAGAAAGAAGGCGGAAGAGGAAGCCCGGAAACGGGAAGAGGAAGAGAAGAAGAAGGAAGAGGAGAAGAAAAAGAAGGAGGAAGAAAAGGACGACAGCTCAGGCACGACGGATGCAGGCGACTCCGGCAGCTCCTCTTCGGATACGGGAAATTACGATGTGCCTGTGGACGATGACGGCGACGATGGCGGAGGAACGGCGGATTCCGGCGGATCGGGCGGAGGTAATCCCGGGTATTCCACCGGCATCAGCGGCCAGGCGGTTGTGGATTTTGCCTGTCAGTTCATCGGGAATCCATACGTCTATGGAGGTACAAGTCTGACCGAGGGCTGCGACTGCTCCGGCTTTACCCAGAGCGTTTTCGCCCACTTCGGCATCAGCCTTCCGAGAACCTCCTACGAGCAGTCCACGGTTGGCCAGCCGGTTTCCTATGAAAATGCGCAGCCGGGAGACATCATGTATTATACGGGGCATGTGGGAATCTACATGGGCGGAGGCATGATCGTAAATGCCAGCACACCCGCCACCGGGATCAAAACCCAGTCGGCGACCTACCGGCCCATCGTAACAATTCGAAGAGTACTATAGCAAATGAAAAAATTTTTTGTTATAATCGGGGTAGCGGCGATTTTTACGGGGATCTTGTGTTTTGCGATCCTGCGTGAGAAGAGCAATGCGCCCCTTCTCTATTCAGAAAACCTAGATCGTGTGATCGTGCGGACCGGGGAGAGGGAGTTTACCCTCCATGACCTGGCGTTTTATATCGGCTTTCAGGAAAACAAGGTGAATGAGCAGGCGCTGATCTATGACCCTGCCCATCCGTCCAACTGGTGGAATACCCATACCAACGGAAAGTTTCTGAAGACGGAGGCGCTGGAATCCGCTATAGACATGATGCTCCATGATTGGTATTATAGTAAGGATGCTGACGCGGAGGGGTTTGCGCTGACGGAGGAGGAGCAACGCTTTGTCGAAAGCGCGGCTTCGGACTATTTCTGGGATCTCGGTGAGGATGGACTGAAGGCGCTGGGGCTGACTCCGGAGGATGTGAACGGGGTCTGTGAACGGATCGCTCTTTCGGAGAAAAGGATGGATGAGCTCGCCCGGGAATCCGGACTCGACCGCGCGGTATATGAAAGCGGCGGAAAGGTCTGGGAGGAGGAGAAGGCGGCTCTGAACCCCGTGATTGACAAGGATCTTCTGCGCCGTATCCCCATGGGAAATATTACCACCGTTCGGAGGTCAGATTGAAGCTTGGAAGAAACGATCCCTGCTGGTGCGGATCGGGAAAAAAGTATAAAACCTGCCATCTCGGCTTTGATGCAAGGATCGAGGAATACCGGCTGCAGGGAAGGAAGGTGCCGGATCACAGGCTGATCAAAACGCCGGCACAGATCGAAAAAATAAAGGAAAGCGCCAGGATCAACGTGGCGGTGCTGGATGAGGTGGCGGATAAGATCCGGATCGGTATGTCGACGGAGGAGATCGACCGTATCGTGTACGAAACCACGACCAAAATGGGCGGAATCCCGGCCCCCCTGAATTATCAGGGCTATCCGAAGAGCGTCTGTACCTCGGTCAATGACGAGGTCTGCCACGGAATCCCGTCGGAGGATATTATCCTTCAGGACGGAGATATTATAAATGTGGACTGCAGTACGAATCTAAACGGTTTTTTTTCCGACTCCTCACGAATGTTTATGATGGGGGAGGTCGAAGAGAAGACGAAGCGCCTCGTGACGGTTACCAGGGAGTGCATGATGAAGGGTCTGGAGGCCACAAAGCCCTGGGGATATCTCGGGGACATGGGCCAGGCGGTACATGACCATGCTTTTGCAAACGGCTATACCGTAGTCCGGGAGATCGGAGGTCATGGTGTCGGTCTGGAGTTTCATGAGGATCCCTGGGTCGGATACAATTCCAAGGCCGGGACGGAGATGCTTTTGGTTCCCGGAATGATGTTTACGATTGAACCCATGGTGAATATGGGAAGAGTGGAAATCTATATGGACGAGGAGAACGGCTGGACAACCTATACGGAGGACGGCCTGCCTTCTGCTCAGTGGGAGATACAGGTACTTGTAACGGAGGACGGAACGGAAGTTATTTCCTGGTAAGGAGTGAGAGAGATGAAAAAAAGAGTGTTTGCATTGATGCTTGCGGCTATGCTTGCCTTCCCGGCAGCAGTTCACGGAGAAACAAGGGAGACCGAGGCGGTAGAAACCGAGGCCGTCCGGGAAACGGAGGAAACGGAGACGACGGAGGCCTCGGAAGCGGAGGAAACCGAAAGCGCTGAGACCGAAGCCGAAGAAACGGAAGCCGGGACGGAGGCCGTAGAGGCAAAACCGGCAGAAAAAGGAGCTGCAGAGGGCCCCATTGACCTGTCAAACGCGGAGGAGGCATACCGCGATATGGAATGGGACGAGCGCAGCGGCTGCTATATCTTTAAGGATGAAAACGGCGGAACAACGCTTCTGGATCCGGACGATCCCGAATTTATCAAAAACGTATTCGGCACCGGGGAACGTTCGCCGGAGGAGCTGAACGAGACGGAAACGACGCGCCAGGCGACCGGGACCTCCGTATACAGCCCCTATACAAACGCTACCTATACCCTGACCGCGTCCAAAACCAACGCGACCGTTATGGACCTCGTGGATGTCAGCAGCCATCAGGGTACCGTAAACTGGACGGCGGTAAAGAACGCCGGAATCGACGGCGTTATTGTCCGGATCGGCTACCGCGGAGCCTCGGACGGGGTTCTGCATGAGGATACGAACTGGAGAGCCAACATTACCGGAGCCAAGGCGGCCGGCCTGAAGGTGGGCGGCTATGTCTATTCCCAGGCCATTACCACAGCGGAGGCCTCTTCGGAGGCGGCTCTGGCGATTACCTGTCTGAGCGGGATCGCGGTGGATCTGCCGGTCTTTATTGATTATGAATATTACGGAACCAGCGGGCGGCTTTATAACGCGAAGCTTTCCCCCGATACCCATCAGACCATCTGCAACGCCTTCTGTACGACGATGAAGAACGCGAAGTATACGCCCGGTATCTATGCCAACCGGGATATGCTTAACAACGATATGCGTGTTTCGAATACGATCGCCGGAACGAAGTACTGGCTGGCCAGATACAGCACCAGCACAGGCTACAGCGGGAGCTTCGACTTCTGGCAGTATACCTCCAAGGGCTCCGTGAGCGGTATTACCGGAAACGCGGACTGCAGCTTCTGGATTAAGGAGGGCCTTGCGGTTGAAGCGACGGCGAGTCCTGCGGAGATCCTGATCTATGAGGACGGAACCGGGACCTCTACCTTAAAGGCTACTTCTGCGATGACCGACGCCACCTTCAAATGGACCGTGGTCTCCGCGGAAAACAGAAAGGGCAAATCGGTGGACGCCAGCAAGATCGCTACCTTCAGCGGGGATACGGGCGCGACCATTACAATGACCGCCAAGAACCCCGGCAAGGTGACCATGAGGGTGACGGCCACAAAGGGAAATCAGACCGCCTATGCGGATATTACGGTCAAGGTCCGGGGACGTCTGACAGAGGACAATACGGAGCTGAATACCACCTCCTTCCCCTTTAACGGAAAGGAAAGAAAACCAAAGGCCTATGTAACCTTCGGAGACAATGAGCTGACAGAAGGTACGGACTATACGATTACCTATAACTCCAATAAGAGAGTCGGAACCGCCATGGCCATCATCGAAGGAAAAGGCTATTTCAGCGGTGTGGTTTCCGAGCCCTTTACGATTACCCCGCTCGAGCTCAACGCGAACGCCGGACTTACGATCGGAAAGATCCCGCAGAAGAGCTATTCGCCCAAGGGTCTGACCCCGACGACGACGATCAAGCTGGGAAGCACCACGCTTTCCGCGGTCCGTGACTATAAGATCCGCTACCAGAAGCCCGACGGCGAGGTCGTGGACGTGATTACGGAGGTCGGTACCTACATCCCCGTGATCGAGGCCCAGCCGGACGGCGTGTTTACAGGCTCCTATGCGGCTTCGGACCGTGCGTTTACGGTGGAGGCGAGAAAGATCTCTTCCTCGGATGTGTTCCTTTCGGAAACAATGATCAATGACGGGTCCGTGGCTCCCGACGTGACGGTTGCGGTGGATACGGCGACTCTGGAGCTCGGAAAGGATTATACGGTTACAACGGCGGACTATACCGGCATCGGAAGCTACAGCGTTGTGGTTACGGGTACCGGAAACTACCAGGGAACGATTACCCAGAAATATTCGGTGGTGCCGGTGACCAGGAAGCTCATCAATACCCAGAGCTGTGATATTTCGCTCGCGAGGGAGATCTATACCTTCAACGGCAAGGCCAGGAAGCCCGGAGTAACGGTTGTGAGCGGAAATCGGAAGCTTACGAAGGATACCGATTATACCGTGACCTATAAGAGACAGAAGACCACGGGAACGGCCTTTGCGGTGGTGAAGGGGATCGGCGCCTATTCGGGTATCGCCAATGTTCCCTATGAGATCAGCCCGGTAACGCCCGAGGTCTCCGCAGTAAAGGTAACGCTTTCCGCCAGGAAATATAACTTTGCCGCGAAGGTGTGCCGCCCGAAGGTGAAGGTGACCGCGGGAGGGAAGGAGCTGAAGGATTCCACGGATTATACCGTGAGCTTCTCCAACCCCAACAGCCGGGACGCCGGTTCCTATGAGGTGGTTCTTTCCTTCCGGGGCGAGATCGAGGGAGAGCTGAGCCTGACCTATACGATCAAACGGATCTCTCTCAGCGGCCTTACCATTACGCTTCCTGACCAGGAATACGAGGGAGGAGACGCGATCGAGCCGGAGAAGGAGCTCTTTACCTACAAGCTCGGCTCCAAGTTCCTTACCTATGAGGATCTGGAGGGTCTGGATATCGTAAAATATTCGAATAATAAGAAGGTGACCACCGATACTCCCGCGAAGGCTGTCATGGAGAGTAACGGAACCGGAAACTTTACGGACGGAAGCAAGAAGACCGTCGAGTTCCAGATCAAAAAATAAAGGACCATAACCAAAACGAAAAAAGTATGATGGGGGAGAAGCCCCGGACGAAAGCCCGGGGCTTTTTATACCATGAATTCTGAAGAAATCGAAGAAAAAAAAGCGAAGAACAAACGCCGTCTGGTCCTTGTGCTCACCCTGCTGGTTAATCTGGTAGTGGTGGGCTATATTGCGATACGGGAGCTGAAGAAGGATGCGGGATCGGTAAAAAAGATCCCTCTTTCCGATATGAACTTCGGATTTCTTATACTGGGGATCGCCCTGTTTTTTGTCGCCCTGTTCATGGACTATTGCAAATACAGGCACATGCTCATTACCTCCGAGGGAAAGGACCGGAAGAGGGCAGCCCTCGAGGTGTGTATATTGGGGAAGTATTACGATAATGTTACCCCCTTCGGAGCGGGCGGCCAGCCCTTCCAGATGCTGTGCCTGCGGCGCCATAAGTTTTCCGCCGGAACCTGCGGGTCTCTTCCCGTGGCGGGCTTTCTGACCCAGCAGATGGCCTTTGTGCTGATCTGTCTGGTGGTGCTCATCCTGAATCCGCATATTATGGACAATTCGCCGGTGATCCGTTACGGTGCCTATGTCGGGATCGTGATGTACGCTCTGCTGCCGGTGGCCATTATTCTGTTCGCCATCTTCCCGAAGGCTCTGAAAAAAATCGTAAAGGGCTTTCTGAACTTCCTCGGGAAGATCCATATCCTGAAGAACAGCGAGGCCTCCGCGGAGAAGGTGCTGGGGACCCTGGACGAATATACGAGAGCTCTTCGGGTGATGACAAAGCGCCCCCACTTTTTGTTCCGGCTGATGTTTTACTCGATCGTTTATCAAATGGCGATCCTGTCGATCCCGTTTTTTGCGATCCATGCGTTCGGCGGGAGCCTCTCCTGGTGGACCGTGTTCTCGATGACGGTTTATATCTATTCCGCCATTACGATCATCCCGACGCCCGGAAACTCCGGCGCGGCGGAGGGCTCCTTCTACGCGGTGTTTTCTTCCCTGAGCGGGGGCTATCTCTTCTGGGCCATGATCGTCTGGAGGATCCTTGTGTATTATTCCTGGCTTGCGGCCGGGATTTCCATGATGACGCATACGGCGGTCCGGAAAAAGAAGACGAAAACGCCGGTGCCGCGGGACCGGATCCCGAATGTCGGTATCTTTAATGACCTTTTCTATCCGACCGTGGACGGAGTGGTGCGGACCGTGGATGCCTACGGAAGGCATATGAAGGAAATGGGCTCGGACTGCTGTGTGGTTGTCCCGCACGAGCGTGACGTAAAGGATGAGCTTTCCTACCCCGTGATCCGGACACCCTCCCTGAAGCTGAAGATCTCGCCCTTTTCGATCCCGCTGGCGATGCTCGGGAAAAAGGGAAGGGACTATTTCAGGAACAAAAGCTTTGACATCCTGCATACCCACTCGCCCTTCTTCGTCAGCAACATAGCTCTTCGCATGGCGAGAAAGCGCAACATTCCCGTGGTTGCCACCTTCCACAGCAAGTACTACGATGATGTCATCCACTATACCCACAGTAAGTTTCTGGCCAATCTGGTCAAGAACCATATCGTGGAGCATTACAGCAAAATGGATATGGTCTGGGCCTGCAGCAAGGCCACGGCGGAAACCTTAAGGGAATACGGCTTCCACGGAAAGATCGGAGTTTTGGAGAACGGGATCGAGCCTTTCCCGGAATCGGATGAAGAGGCTCTGAAAAAAACGGTGATCGAGAAGTTTTCGATCCCGACGGACAAGCCGGTGCTTCTTTTTGTCGGACAGCAGATCTGGCATAAAAACCTTGGCCTGATCCTGGAATCCTCAAAGGTCATCAAGGACCGGGGAGAGGATTTCGCCCTGATTATCGCCGGGGCCGGAAACGACGGAAGAAAGATCCGGCATTACTGCCACCACCTGGGGCTGGACGACCGTGTAAAGTTCCTCGGAAGAGTGGAGGATCCGTCTCTGGTACACGGACTGTATCTGGCTTCGGACCTTTTGTTCTTCCCGTCTCTTTATGACAATGCGCCGCTGGTGCTGCGGGAAGCGGCTCTGGCACATCTGCCGGCGCTCCTGGCGGAGGGCTCGAATTCCGCGGAGCCCGTGATCGACGGGGTAAACGGCTATACGGCGGTCCCGGAAAGGGATCCGATGGCGGACAAGCTCCAGAAAATTCTGCATGATCCGAACCGGAAGGAGGTCGGGGAGGCCGCGAGCCGTACGATCCCGATCCCCTGGTCGAAGGTCTGTGAATCGGTGATTGAGGAATACCGGAATATTGAGCTGGAGGAGTTCTAAGGAAACGCTGATTAAATCAGCATTTCCTTAGAATGCTCCGCCTGGATGTACCCGCAGGGCAGAACCGCAGAAAATCGCAGAGGAAGGCCGCAAGCGGCCTCGATTTTCGCGCGGGAAACGCTTTAATCAGCATTTCCTTAGAATGCTCCGCCTGGATGCACCCGCAGGGCAGAACCGCAGAAATTCGCAGAGGAAAGCGCTTCGCGCTGCGAATTTCCCTAAGGAACCTTTCGACTACAATGCATTTGAAACGAAATAGGGGGATGAG
>JAFSXC010000087.1 GCA_017450105.1 Lachnospiraceae bacterium
CATCGGTCCCCCCGTGCTCGGCCCGGGGCCCTCTTACTCGCGCTCCGAGGAAAGTTATGGGCTTAAGTTACTGACATTGGTTCACTCCCCTTGGGGCAACTACGTTGTGGAGGGTGCTCGGCCCGGGGAAGGGGTTGGCTATTACTTGCATTGAATTATGCGAAAACCGGTGGTATAATTTTTAGGTATCTGAAAACTTTACAACGGAGGTAGAACTATGAAGATGCAGAAACGTATTGTTTCCGTCGTTCTGGCGGTTGCGCTGGTCTTGTCCATGGTCCTGGCGCTGCCTATGGCTGCGGAAGCGAAAAAAGCCAAGAGCTTTGTTAAAAAGCTTACATTGAGTGCAACATCGATTACGGTGGATGCCGGGAAAAGCACGGCGGTAGAAGCCAAGGTAAAGGTGAAAAAGAAGGCGTCTACCGAGGTTACGGTAATAAGCAATGATGAAAGCATCTGTACGGTTGACCCGGCTGAGGCGGGCAAGGGTGCTACGGAAATTACAATTACCGGTATGAAGGAAGGGAGCACAACCGTGACGGTTACCACCGTCGGTTTCAACAAAAAAGGCAGCCCTGTTTCCCAGGATATTGCCGTAACGGTCAACGCCGTACAGCCCGGTCCCGGAGAGGATCCCGAGGATCCCGGAGATCCCGGAACAGGTACGGGATTTGACGCTGCGAAGGATATGGTCGTAACGGAAGGCATGACCAACGTCTATATCAATTTCACTGTGAATGAGGATAACCCGATAACCGAGGAGGAAGCAGCAGAATGTGGTCTTACCTTAAGCGATGACGGCAAGACCGCTTCCGGAAACATCCCCTGTATGCAGGCGACCTATACCTTCTCAAAGCTCCCCGGAAACCTGGAAGAGCTGAAGACGATCCCGTTAGATACGATGTTCGGACCCATGGCGGCCGGGATCGCGGCGGTAGCTTCCTACCAGCCCGGAGTCTATAATATGCAGAACTATGACAAATGCCCCCAGCTTGAAATGTTCGAATACCTGAACGGCCCCGGCTTTGATATCGCGAACGTTGCAAAGCAGAATATGTTCATCACCATGCGTACCACCCTTGAAGGCTATGGCGGCCCTGCTCAGGGAAGTCCCTTCATGTACTTTGAGGGAGCGACTCCGGCCAACGGTTATACGCCGACCAAGCCCCTTACCTTTACGCTGACCCACGGCCCCTATCAGGTTCCCGAAGCGCCGAATTACGCCACCGGTGGAATGTATCCTGAGCGCCAGATGATCCTGATCTCCTTCGCAGGGGACGATTCCCAGAGGTACTGCGATGTATATGAGTCTCAGAGAGATAACTGCTGGTACATCTTCGACGACAGTTGGCAGCATCTCGTAGCGGGTGCAAAGCCTGCCCAGATCGTCTACTAAAAATATCCCTGCCCCGGAAGACAATATCCCGTCTCCCGGGGCATTTTTCCTGTCCCCGCCATAACGTAAGCTGGCCGATTCGGCAGAGTGTTTTCCGGAGACGTCCTGTCCCGGAAAATGCTCTGCCGGGTCGGCCGGCGCAGGCATTCAACAACCCAAAAAGGAGAACCGATGATAAGACCCATGACCCCGGAAGACCTGGACCAGGTAATGGAAATTGAAAAGAGGAGCTATACGAGCGGCTGGGCCAGAGCCACCTATGAGAAGAGCCTGGCTTCCCCCTCCTGCCGTTACCTTGTCGAGGAGGAGGAGAACCGTATCTGCGGCTACGCAGGAATCTATCTGGCGCCGGAGGAGGCCGAACTCTTTACGATCGCCTGCGACCCGAAGTACCGGCGTAAAGGGATCGCCTCCCGGCTGATGGATGCGCTTCTGCATATCCTGAAGGACGAAAATATCCGGGCCTTCTTCCTGGAGGTCCGTTCCTCCAACGAGCCCGCCAAAAGCCTGTATAAAAAATACGGTTTTACGCAGACCGGTATTCGAAAACAATACTACAGGGATCCGGAAGAAGACGCCCTTCTGATGACGCTGGAGCTGTAGTTACTTACATTGGGGTGTGGTATGGCTTAAATATCTTTATTATGTTACTATTGAAGGACAAATGGAGGAATACGGATGATTTATACATGTAATGAGATAAAGAATACGCTGGAACCCGTTTTTCGTCATTACGGAGTCCGTTATGCTGTTTTGTTCGGCTCATACGCAAAAGGATTACAGACAGAAAAAAGCGACATAGATATTTTGGTAGACAGTGGTCTTCGGGGTCTTGCCTTTTTTGAACTTTTAGATGCCGTTACGCGGGTTTTGGGCAAAGCGGTGGATCTTTTGGATGTAACTCAGATAATACCGGATTCATTGATCGAAAAAGAAACAAAGGAAACGAGGTATCTGCTCTATGGACAACAAGGATAGATTCACTCTGGAAAAGATTTATCACTGCATAGACAATGTGTTAAGCTATTGTGCCGATTCTCATAATCTAAAAGAATTCGAATCGAATCCGATGCGTGTCGAAGCCACCGTCTTTAATTTTCTGCAGATCGGAGAAATGGCAAATAACAAACTCAGTGACGAATCAAAGGAAGCCATGTCTGAAATTCCATGGGCCGCCGTATATGGTATGAGAAATCGCATCGTTCATGGCTACGAGGGAGTTAATATGGCTATCGTATGGGATACCATACAAAACGATTTCCCCCGGTTAAAGAAAGCAATCGAAAAATATCTGTCATAAAACAGGGGGACGGTCCGATAAGTTTCGAACCGTCCCCCTGTCTTTCATGTGCAAAAAACAGTTTTCTTTCCTACCCGCACATCTTCCCAACAATATCCGAAATCGTCGGCACATTCTTCTCGGGATGGTTCTCGTAATGCTTGTAGGACAGGCCGAGGCCGCGGATCATCGCTCGGCACATCTTGGCAAATTCGTCGTCGCCTACGGCCCCGTCCAGAAGGTAGGCCGCGTATTTCTCCGCCACCGACCGGGCCATGTGGTTCGTCGAATAAAAGCCAAGCTCTCTCGCCATCCGTCTCCGGATCTGCTTCTTCAGAAGCTCCTTCTCTTTGGCCGGCATCTCCTGATTGTTGTGCTTTGCCTTGTAATCGGTTTCCGCGTCCCTGACCAGCTCATCCAGCCCGAAGAAGGCATCGTTGATCGCGTTTTTCATCCTTGTATAGAATTTCGTATCGATAACCTTCTGGGCAATCGAAACCCCAAAGAGTACAGCGGCCGAGCCAATACCAAAGCCCGCGGTCAAAACCGAGGCGGCGATCAGGGACGGAACCGCGATCGAGGTACTTGCGGTCAGGGTCTCCAGAATGGTCCCGGTACGCTGCATCTTCCCGAGGACCCGGTTCAGACGCAGCATCCCTTCCTTGTATTTGTCCGTCTCATAGCACTTCGCCAGCTTCGAGGCCCGCTTTCTGCGGGAGCCGTCCTTCAGGTAGCTCATGCCCTTTACCGCGGCAAGGCCCGCGCCGGCATAGCCGAGCGCATTACCGACCGTTTTCGTGGACAGGTACTTAAAGATCCCGGATCCGGAAAAGGTCGCCCCGATCAGACTGGCCGTTCTCCCGATCGAGACCAGCGAACGCGTCGTGTCTCCGAGCCCGCCGATAAAGTCAAGATTCGTCATCTTCGAATGCTTGCGGTAGAGCTTGAGCGCGGAGAAAACAAAGCCCATCAGGGTCCCGAGCCCGCTCAGGCTGTTCACAGCGACACCGGAATACTTTTGAAACCCGTTTAAGACCGCCTTTTCCATGTGCGTATTCATAAGGATCATATCCCGGCCGATACCGAATACCCTGCTCGCGTCCTTCGACGCGGTTCCGATATAGGTTTTCAGTTCGTCCTCGGAATTTGCCTTGCTCTTTCCCTTGGCCGCACTGATCCGCTGCTGAATCTCCTCAAACTCAGCCGTCAAAGCGATGCGGTCCATGGAAAGCATATTTATCTTCGCCTCTGTCTCCGCTCGTTCTATCGCCCCCTTTTCCTTCTCCAGAGCCACCTTGAGCTCGATCGTCTCCATCAGATTGGCCAGAAGCTTTTTTAACGACTGTATACGCATTTCCTCTCTCGTCAGCGGGCCCTGTACGACCGGCGCGTTTTGTTGAGGATTTTTCTTCTCCCTCTTCAGCTCGTCCATCAGGGCCGTCGCATCCTCCGCCGACCGCGCGATCCCCATGGCCTCGGAGAGCTTGCCCCAGTATATATAGCTTCCGGAGAATCGGGTATAAAACTTTGTCCCGGCCGGGACCATGTGCTTTTTGAATTTTTCCAGATTCGGCACATAGACCATCTGCGATTTCGCAAGACCGTCGGGTTTCGGTGCGATCCTCTCACGGGTTTCCACAAGATAATAGATGTAGAGCCTCTGCCGTTTCGGAAGAGCGAGAAGCTGCGTGGCAACATCGGTCCGATTGGAGGTGTTTAAGCCGAACGACATATAGCCGCCGTTATTGATATTTCTGAGCACCCAGGCATCGATCTCCGAAAGCCCCTTCTCCTGCTCCTTTGAGATCGTCTCCTCTTCGGAATCGACCTTATATTCCTCCTTTTCGGGCGCCTCTTCATCATAAAGCTCGTGATACGCCTTCTGCCGGATCTTATCCGCCAGATCCGTTTTCAGCGCGTCGTCCCCGCCCTTGCTTCTCGCCAGCCTGCAAAGCGAGAGCTGCATACGAAGGCTTTTGTATTCGTTCTTCAGATAGAGCCGGTCCCGTTCATGACTGGCGTCCATACTTCCCAGAAAGATCAGGATATCCTTCTCGCAGGTTTTTAAGACATTCCACCGGCTTTGCAGCTTTTCCTCATGCGAGGCGGTCATATCCCTGGATATCTTTTCGGTATACTTCCGGTAGTACTTCAGCATCCGGACCGTATTCTCCGTGGCCTCCTTCTGTCGCTCCCGGCTGACCTCCCCGGCCTTCTTTTCCTTCGGAAGGGCATTGCTCTCCTTCAGCATAGTCTCCGCAACGACACTTAACAGCCGCTGCAGAAGGTATGCCGCCTGGAGCCGCTCAATGCCGGCGGTCGAGGTAGCGTACTTATGGCTCCCGAGGTAGAGCGAAAGCGCCTCCTCCAGCCTCAGGAACTTCCCGTACTGATCGGTCCCGAACTTAAGATTTCCCTGAAAGATCTGTACGGTAAGCGGCAGAACGCCCTCGGCTCCTTCATCATCCGCGATCGCAGAAAGCGCCCGCTTCACCTCCAGAAATTCCGCGGACCTCCCGTCCTCCTTCGTCTCGGTAAACACCGTACTGTAGGTCTGAAAAACCTCCCGTCCGGTCAGCTTCCCGGGCGCAGCCTGGATCCGAAGCTCAACCTCCTGCTGGGGCTGTACCAGCACCTGGGAAAGCGGAGCGGCATTTGCCTGCTCCTCCAGAAGGTTATGCCGCATACGCAGATTGCTGATACTGGCGCTTCTCTGTCTGATCTGAATGTTCTCTTCGCTCAATCCTGCTCACCTTCCTTCGTATCCTGTTCCTGCATATTTTCCGGGGTCAATACGCCGAGCAGACTCTCCGCGTTCCTCTCCCCGTCATTCACCTCCAGGATCATGTAGCCGAATCTCTGAAGAATATCCACGGCCACTCCCATCGCAAGGTCCACCTGGTCCTTCAGCGTCTCATCCGAAAGCGGGAACGGAAGCGCGGCCGCATACCGGTAGCATAAGCCTTTGGATTCCGGATCATAGAAAAAGGCCCCGACCGGAAGATAGGCATTCAGAATATTCGCTGCCCCGATCACCTCCCCCAGGTTTTCCTCGGTAACCTCTGTTTCAAGCGTAAAATAGTTCACGAAGATCTGCAGATCCGAGTCGTCATTCATCAGAAGAGGGAGGAAATAAAACTCACCGACGGTCGCATTTCCCTCCGCCGCCAGATCCTCAAAAAACACGGTCAGACTGTCAAAGCGCCCCTCCCCTTCATGCATCAGCTCACACGGGATCAGCTCGTCCGTAAATTCCTCATAAAGCTCTGCAAAGAGATCGCTGTACTGTTCGTCCAGTTCCTTGGTTGTCATCTGTTTTACCCCCTCTTTCCATAATAATAAAAGATCAACGTCGTTGTGTCATCAAACTGTTCCCTGTCCCCCGCAAATTCCTTTGCGCGGAGCCTGACCCTTTTGTCCAGCTCCTTAGGACTAAGCGTATCGTCCTCATTCAGCGCGGCCAGCATCCCGTCCTTCCCGAACATCTCATCGTTTTCGTTATGCGTATCGATCACCCCGTCCGTATAGAGGAAGAGTCTGTCTCCGTAAGACAGGTCCACGGTATTGAGCCGGAAGCCCGTTTCCGGCAGCGCCGCCATCAGGAAGCTGTGATTGTCCTTAACGATCGAAAACCCTTCCTTTCCCTTCGCAAACGCCGGATAATCATGCCCCGCGTCGATAAAGGTCAGGGTATGGTCCGAAAAAGACACCACCCCGAGCCAGACCGTAACAAACATATCCTCAACGCTTTCCTGATACAGTCTGCGGTTCGCCTCCTCCATCGCGGCCTTCACATCCCCGTTGTGCCGAAGGAGCTGGTTTTGCAGCACCTGCTTGCTCTGGGCCATGAACAGCGCCGCCGTGATCCCCTTGTCCGCCACGTCCCCGATCACAAGAGCGAGATGGTCCTCGTCCACAAAGAAGAAATCGTAAAAATCCCCGCCCACCGTTTTTGCCGGAGCCATATGCGCGAAGAGATCAAAGTCCTTTCTGTCCGGGAAAGCGGGAAAGGTATGCGGCAGCATGGATTCCTGGATCTTCATCGCCAGCTCCATCTCCGCCTTCAGCCTCTCCTTTTCCGTGGCGTTCCGAAGGTTTTCCTCCGTGGATTCCTTCAGTCTCCTCGACTGCTCCGCAAAGGTCAGCGCCAGCGTCTCAATCTCATCGCCCGTGCGGTAAAGCGCCTCCATTTCAAACAGGTCGCTTTCGCTGTTCATCTCCCTTATGCGCTCCGTCATCCGATTGATCGGTTCTACCCGTTTTCTCGCGATCCGGCTCACAATGATGCAGGCGATGACCACGAAGACGCCCGTAAAGACCAGCATCGCAATGATCTTCCAGTGAAACAGCCGGGCGAGCCGGTCCGTCAGTCCTCCGAAGAACCACAGGTCATCCGCGATCAGGTCTCCGAGCAGATGCACCTGGATAGCGGTCGCCGTAAAGAAGGCGACTCCCAGAATCACAATGAGAAGAACGACAAAGCGAATCAGCTTTGCCGTCAGTCCCGTCGGCAGATGGCATTTCTTTTTTTTGTCCGTCTTTTCCATATGCAGGCCCATCTACCTCTCTATATCCAGAAAGTACGTAAAGCCGGCCATCTCAAGCGCATCATAAAAGGCCGGATTGACCCCCTTCAGTATCATTTTCCCGCCTCGTTTCGAAAGCGTCTGATAGGCGCCCAGGAAGACCCGCAGACCTGCCGAGGAGGTATAGCTTGTCTCCGTCAGATCAAAGACCAGCTCCGAAATATCCTCCAGCTCTCCCTCCAGCTCCTCCTTCAGCTCCGGTGCGCTTTTTACGTCGATCGAGCCCTCGACCGCTACGGTGAGTCTATCGTCCTCTCTTTTTTTTGTTGCCTTCATGCCTTTTCCTTTCTGCTGCCGATGAAGAACGGCTTTCCGAGCTCGTTCGGGAAGAGCTTTTCCCCAAGGGCCAGCGTAGCCAGATTATGCCGGTCAATGATGATCTCTGTATCCTCGGAATAAAGCTCCGACAGACTGTCCATAGTCCTCTTCATAAGCTTTACGAGGATCCGGTTATAGTCCTTTCCCACGGCCGAGAGCAAGACGATCTTTAACCGGGAGGATGGCAGCCGATGGATCAGCAGCAGTCCCTGGATCTGATCCTCCGACACATAGCAGGAGGAAACCTCGTTTTCAAAATACATCCGGGGCAAAAAGATCAGGTCATCACAAAGCCCTCGGAAGCCCATTTTTTCCATACGGGAAAGCGCCGCCTCCAGTTCGCTTTGATTCAGCTCCGACAGGGGCCTACTCTCCCGGCCCGCCTGCGTTTTTTTCAGAAGCTGGATATTTCGGATCTGCTTCAGGGAGGCGATGATCTCATCCCCTTCGGAAAGGTCCGCGCCAAACCCTCTGGCTTCCAGGAACTCCTTTTCCGGGCAGACCGGTTCCGCCGGGATCAAGTAGGAGGAGGTTTTTACGCCGTCCTCATACAAAAGCCCTTCATAGCGCTTCAGCATTTCGTCCGCAGCCTCTTCGTCCAGGGTTTTCAGCCACAGGATCCGGCTCTCCTTTTCCTTATGCTCGCGCATGTTCAAAAGCTCCCAGACCATGCCGCAGGAAGGCACGTCGTGGACCATGGCGACAAGCCCGAAGAAGAACACCCTGCCGATATGATCCGCGATGTCTGCGGGAACAAAGCCCTCAAAGGAAGCGATATTGTCCTCATTCAGCTCGACGATATCTGCATATGCCCCCGTTCCTTCCGGGGTCTTACTCCCCTCCCCCTTTTTTTTCGCAAGGACAAAGGGGAGGGTTTTCCGGTCCAGAACGATCTCGCCGTCCCAGGGCCGGAAGGGGATGCTTTGGGCTTCGATCGGTTCCATGCGGCTCCTCCGGCCGGGTTCAAATACGGATTCACTCACGTCTTATTTATCCCTCCGATCCGAACAGTTCCTTTATCTTACTCCAGCCCATATCAAGCGCCAGGCCGGTGCCCTTGATTATACCCATCTGCCAGCCTACGGTCCACATTTTATCGTGGATGGTCTGCCCCATGGCCTGCTGGAAGCTGCCCTCCGACGCATCCGCCCATCCGTTTTGCTTCGGCCTTCTCGTATGCAAAAGCTTTATCATATTTCTCACATTGACCTTATTCATCAGCCCAAGGAACCGCTCCTTTTCCGCGGCAAACGCGTTTGCATCCGGATGATTGTCAAGCGCTGCCTTATGCAGGGCCTTCAGCTGGTCATAGGAGGCGCGCAGGTCTGCTCCGTATTTCTCATCCTTGAAGCACTGAGACAGGTTCTTTTCCGCCAGCTGGAACCGCTCGGCCAGCCGATCGTTGCCGTAGTTGTTCTTTTCTTCCCGGTAACGTTGAAGCGTATGCTCATCCAGCACAAATATCTCATCCAGGGTCGACATCTGATCATTCCTGAAGGTATTTGCGGCTTCCGTTTGTGCGTGTGCCTGCTGCAGCCTCGCAAGGTATCTTTGGGCGAAGGTATCCCTCGCGGCATTTTTCTCCTCCTGCGAGCTCGCTTCATTCTGAACGACGGCCGCAAATTCGTCGATGAGCTGCTTTAAGTCCTGTCTGAGGGCAGGATCCTCTATCTGTCCTTCTCTGTTTACCATGGTTGAACCAAAGCAAGCCTCAAAATCAGGCAGGGATATCTTCTTCTCCGTCAAAAGATCCGCCTGCTCCTTTACCGTATCCAGATCCAGTCCCGCCAGAGTCGCCTTTTGCAGGATCATCGCATTCCTGCAATCCAGCCTGGAGCCGGCGGCTACGCGTCCGTACCACGCGACCATATCCAGATTCTTCTCCCCTTCATTTTCATTTATGAAGTTTTCGGTCATCGTAATAATGTCTTCCTTCAGCATTTCGATCGCATCATCGATGGAATCGATGCTGTTCTGCAGCCGCAGCGCGCCATCCGCGAAATCATTCACAGCCCGGGGGATCTCAAAGCCGAGCTTGGAGGCATAAGAGACGATTGCCGCGATCCGCAGCGCGGCATCATCCGAATTTCCGCATTTAAAGATATATTTGATCGCATTGGTAAATTTCTGCCTGTTCTTTTCGATCACGTCCTTCGGCGTCTCCGTAAGAAGCTTTAAAAACTCGTCCCGGAAGGTCTCCGGATAGCCGGCAACTACCGATACCATCATACGGATGATCGAGGTCTGCTGGCTCTCCGAAAGCTTCGTACAGTTTCCGAAATCCAGCACCACCGCCTTATCATCGCTGACCTGGATATTCCCGGAATGCAGATCCGCGTGGTAAAAGCCCTCGCCGAAGATCCCCTCGTAGGTCCATTTTCTGGACAGCGTGATCAGATGCTCCTTCCGCTTTTTCAGCGCGGCGACCCGGTCCACAAGGGCCATTCTCTCCTTCTCCGCAACCATAATGTCATCGCCTCCCAGCTTCTTCGCTTTATTGGTAAGCGGATCGACACGGTAGGCGAGCCTGCCGAAGACATCTCTCTTCAGGTTGTTTTCCAGGAGCTTATTGTGGAGCATATAGGTCTCATCCATGTATTTGTTCAGCGTCTGTCCTTCAGCCTTTTCCAGAAGCATGACATTGGAGGAGGGCTTTACAAGGTTGCTTAGCTTCATCGCCTCCACATCATCTGTCTTTTTCTTCTTGTCAAAGGCCTTGTTGTAGACCGAACCCAGCTGAATGTTCTTCGCTTCGAGCGTAAAATCCAGCTCCTCGGTAATGTTTTTCAGTTTTCCGAGATAGGTAAGCTCCATGCCCTTATCGGTTCTCTTTGCACAGTCCAGCATAAAGGCCTTTTCCCGGTCCATACGGTTCTTGACATCGGGCCGCAGGATCTTGACGACGGCTTCCCTCCCCTCCTTCATATTGGGGCCGTAGATCTTACACAGGAAGGTTTCCCCTACGGAGGCAGCGCCGAGAGACCGTACGACATCGATATGGGAGATTTCCTCGGACTCCGCGGCAAGTGCGGAGAGTCTGGCCTGCACCACCTCATCCGGAATATGGGCAAGGTTAGATTTCATGTCCGATAAGGCCTGGCGGAATTCCTTCGGCAGCGCCGAGTCGGGAAGTCCCTGCAGCATCTTCTGAA
Source organism: Lachnospiraceae bacterium (assembly GCA_017450105.1). Classification (GTDB taxonomy): domain Bacteria; phylum Bacillota; class Clostridia; order Lachnospirales; family Lachnospiraceae; genus RUG12461. Next base: position 10,732 of record JAFSXC010000087.1, read on the forward strand.
ACAGGGGTCCCGCACCCTTTAAGTATCCGCTGATAAAGGCTGCGTTCATGTCCTGCTCCGGGTCAAAGATCTTCTTTCCGCCGAGCATAACCGTTTTCCGTTTTTCCCGGAGGGCCGAAGAGATCATGGCACGCTTATCCTGTATGGACATCTTTTTGAAGTACTGTCCCATGACAAGCTTCACAAACTTTCCGGTGCCTTCGGTGCCGGCCGCCACTTCGGACACCATCCTTTCCAGGATCTTCCGTCCCTTTTCATCCGTCTCCGGTATCACGCTCATATCTCCTGCCGAATCGCCGCCATCGGCGAGCCACTCCCGGATCCTCAGGCGGTTTTCCATGACTCTGTGATAATTGTAGGCAAACTCAGTTTTTGCTTTCAGCATCAGGGGTTCCAGCGTCCTTAATTTTGCAAGCCACTTATCCATGTCTTTTCTCTGGACCACCAGCTCTTCCAGCTTCATTATATCCTTCTCCAGCTCCGCCCTTTTCTTCTTATCCTTCTCCTTCTTTAACTCTTCATTCACCTTCTTAATCTTTGCGGGCGCCTCGAGTATTGACTTTCTTTTTCCCTCCGAGTAATTCTGGAAAAGATAGTGATTCGCCTCATCATAATCCGTTCTATACTTCATCACTTCATCATAGGCGGTTTTCAGCTCCGTCCCGTAGTTATTCTTATCCGCAAAGTAGGGCTCCAGGAACTTCTTGCCGATCAGCGGATTCGGAGTCTCAAAATATGTGAATATATTTTGATTGTACTTTGCGGCAAAGTTCTGCTTGTCCATTTCTTCAAAGGTCTTCAGAAACCTTTCTTCCGCATATGCTGCGTTTTTCTTTTCCTGGGCATTCCCGTTCTTCGCCTGCTGACAGATCTCATAGTCCCTGTAGAGCCCGGTAAGCTCATTGAGATACCCCTCTGTCTCCTGAATCGCCTTATCGATCATCGCAGGATTGGCAATTCCTGTAGCCACAGTTTCGTCCTCATTCCAGGTAAACGCATTTTTCAGAATGTTTTTCACGATGGAGCTTGTGGCCCGGCACAAGTAATCGTTTTTATAGCCCCCTAATAAGGGATAGCTTTCTTCCCACGCTACGCTTAGCTGCCGCCTGAGCATATTCAGGTCCTCCGGCTTTGCGTTCTTAAGCTTTTTCGTGGCGTCTATGATTCTGCAGGCAGAGTAGGAGGCTTTCAGAGGAACGCTGTCCAATAACCGCTCCCTGTCATCCGTACTGGTACCGGACAGTCCCTGCATAATCTGCCCCTTTGTAAGCTGCTTGGATTCATCTATGATTTTTCTGTAGAATTCGGCCGACAATGAATCCATCGCAAATTCTTCTTCCTTTTTGGCGACATAATCTCCGCCAAAGGCCAAGAAATTGGAAATATTCTGATAGTCATTCTCGAGCCTCCGGCACTCCTCCACCGGCTTGGTCTCATCGATCGGAAGCAGGTATTTTTCCATAAGCGGATAGTTTTTCAGCAGATTAATGACTCCCGCCAGGTTATCCGCTCCGCAGAGGTTCATAAACTCCGCATGCATTCCCTCCTTTTGATTAATTATTTCTCTCTCATCCACCCTGCTCTTCTTTTCTCTGTCAATAGCATCCTTGTTGCTGGGGCGGTTCACATTCTCCCTGTCCTCCTTCCCGGTCAGCGCAAGATTTCCCAGCGCATCGATCTTGATCCCCTGCTGCTCATTAAAGAGGTCCTGGATCATCTCCGTCGCCTGGTTGATGCTTTCGTTGATCGATGCCTCCGCTTCCGCAAACTGCAGGGACATAGCCGGTCCGTTCTCCTCGAACTGGGCCTTGATGGCTTTTTCCAGTTCGAAGGCCACGCTGGCTTGAGGGATGTCAATGACCGTACCGACAAACGGCAGCTTAATGCTTGTCGGGAACTCTGCAAGCTCCATTTCCCTGCCGTCGAAATCGATCTTCTGCTTCGCAAAGGCGGATATGATCCCGGTGATCTCCTCCGACATCTTATCCTTTACCTCCTGAGCGAACCCTTCTTCCGCGCCTTCCTCTCCTTCCTCTCCTTTCCCTCCGAGCGGGATCCGGTCCAGCGTATCCTTTAACAGCGGGATCGTCATGGGCTTGTCGAGGTCGACGTTTTTTTCCTTCCTCCGATTCAGTTCATGGGCATAATCGATCAAAAGATGTGCGATGGCCGGGACCGACGCCAGAAGAACCCTCTTCATCCGTTCGCCGGGCGCATTTTCTCCCTCGGCCTCGATCCCCGTATCCCGGGAGAAAACGAGATCCGCCACCATTTTCTGGACCAGATCCTGCTTATCCTCGCGGTTCTTTTCCTCGACGGCATTGGTTTTCGCCTTGATCTCCATCAGCTTTCCGAAGGCTGCATACGACGATTTTGCCTCCTTCATCTCATTATGCTTTTCCTCCAGAACGGGCTTTAACTCCTCCATCTGCTGCTTCTTTTCGACGCTCTTAATGCCCTTGACGCGGAGCTTTTTGGCCATCTCATCCCGCTTTATAAGAAGGTTGATCTCCAGGTCATGCATATTGGTCTGCATCTGCTCCTGAAAGTTACCGGCCTTGCAGATCTTATTCAGATGGTCGACCTCCTCCTGGGTAATCGGGCCTTCCCGGTCAATCTTTAAAAACACATCCAGCATCTGATCCGGCACATTTTTGAACGTACTCTGCATGTATTCGAAATGCAGCCTCTGGAGCTTCTTCTGCAGATCCAGCTCCCATTTCGTAGAAGCATTTCTTTCCAGCATCCGGTTGATTTCTCTAAAGACCGCCAGGTTCGTGGGCTCCTCGCCGCGGTTTCGAACCGCTGCCCTCGCCGCATCCAGGGTACCGATGTTTCCGTCTCTCGCGCCTTTAAAGCCATTCAATACCGATTCCTGTTCCCCCTCAGAGGAAAGAAGGAACTGCGTCTCCGTATCCAGATAACCCACTCGTTCCATGATCTCCGCAAAGAGACTCTGGTTATTGATCTCCTTATTCTCTTCCGCCAGGGCGTTGAACGCTACCTCCTTCCAGGAATCCAGGACCTGGCCGTTTGCGCCTGTTCTCTTTTCTGAGAAATACTTCAGGATCTCGTTCTGTTCCTTCTCGGATTTCATCAGGAAAAAGACCATTGCCGTATTGTGCTCTCTGGCAAGGCCCTTTGTCTTTGCCTTTTCCTCCTCGTTACGTACAAATTCCCGGACCTCCTCCTTCGTCATCTCGCCCTTCATCAGGTGGATCGCGAGCGTCCGGATCGTGGTCGTCGGCAGGTTATTGAACAGCGGTTTTTCCAGGCCGCCGAGCTTTTCGAGGGCACTGACAGAAAGGTCATGGACAGAGCGTACATCCTCGACCCGCGCGACCCGTTCATCGGAAATATCGGTGGCCTGCAGGGCATAGGAAAGTCCTTCCGTTCCGAGCGTCCTTACGTTGTCGATCATCGTATGGGATAATTTCGTCACCAGCTCCGACGTGGTTCCCTGAAGCGAGAAGCACTGACCCTTTACGACAAAGCTCAGATGGTTCTCTTCGTCCTGGTTTACCTGGACGATCTCATCGCCGAATGCAACGTTTCCGCTGTAAAACGCATTGGGCTTGATCCTGGAAACAAAGGCCAGCATACGGTTGATAAACAGCCGGTCCTCGGTCTTATCCCACTTAACGCCCTTATAGGCATTCGCAAAGTCCTTCTGCGCAGTCAAAAAGGAAAACAGAGGTTTTACACTCTTATCCAGATTCTTCACATCGCCCTTGACCGTTTCGCTGCGCCGCAGGGCCTGGTTCGGCTTTTGGGCCGCCGCCTTCTCTTCTGCGGACCTTGCCGCATGGTTTACGGTCTTTTCATAGAGCCGCGCCATAAACAAAAGCTCATAGGGCTTTTCGGCCCGAAGCAGGTCGCCGGTCAGAGCCCCGGCATTGATCCGCATACGAAGCTGCGTAAACATGGCCTGTTCCTTCATCAACCGCTTCATCGCCGCGTTTACGTTTACCACCTTGGGAGAGCTCGCTTTTTTCTTCCTCTCCTTTACATAATCCATCGCCGCTTTGATGGCTGTGGAATAGGCCTCCTCGATCGAAACGAGCTCCGCTCCGGTAACGGGAGAAAACCTTCCTTCCGTATCCTTCATATGCTTGTTCCCGATCAGGGTTTCCACCGCCCATAACGCATCCTTGAATTTCAGCATATCCTTGGATTCGTTCTTGCGTCTTTCCTCGTTCAAAAGCACATTGGAGAGCTGCCGGTCCCGGATCACGGAGAGCTTCTCCTTCTCCGCCGTCTCCTCCTCGGTCATATTGGCCTTTCCCGTGGTCTTCTCCAGAAGACGATCCAGCCGATAGGCGTTGGTCTTGGACTTATTCAGGGTATCGATCCGGTCCCTTTCCTGCTGTTCCCGGCGGACATTGATCTCCTGATTTAAAAACTGATCCTCCATCCGTTCCTGCGGCTGCGCGTTGATCGGGGCCTGCTGTCCCTGATGATCTACGATTTCCCATCCGTCCATGTTTCGATTTGGCATAGCTTCTCCCTTCTTTGAATGTCAATTATGCTTGAGCTAATTATTTCAATCCGGATCCTCATCCTCCGGTATCAGTTTCTCTTCGTTCTTCTCCCTCTCCCGGGCCCTGACAAAGCCCGCCTCTATGTGCCTTCCGTACCCCTTCCTGTTTACCTGGAACAGGTCATCCAAAGAAGCGGCAAGAGCGTCCTCGTTTTTTTCTGTGCGAAGGATCATAGTCACACGTTTTCCCGGAGGACCGACCTTTAACGCAGTCTCGACAAAGCGCTTCCACAGGCGGTTTCTTGTCCGTACAGAGTCGTAATAAAACAGAACCGGGTAAAGCGTTTCCCCGGCGTTTTGTACCAAAAGAGCGCCCGCAAGCTTATGCCCGCTCTTTCCCGTTTCATAGGCGATAAAGCTGAGCTGCGCTTCATAGGCAAAGGGAGTCTTCGGCAGATCAAAGCACAGGGACTCCTCCTTGAGCCCGGAAAGCGCCCACAGAACGGCCCATTCCTCATCCGTCGTCAGCTCGGAGAAGGCTGAGACCTTCATTTCCTCGCCCTCCGCCTCCTTCGCAATACAGCACCTGTGCCGGGACAGAGCCCTTAACGCAGAGGTCCATTCCCCCGCGCTCTGCACCCTCTCCTCTTCAAAATAATCCGAAAGGAAGTCCGCCTCCCGGGCGCAGACCCGGTTTCTTCCGTAGAGCCTCGGGAGGTAGGCAAAAATACGAAGTCCAATGCTCTCCCCATGCTCAAAGGCTCTGGCAATAAGCTCATCGGCGAAGCCCATGTTCCGGTACTCCCTTTCGATGTAGATCCAGTCGATAAAGAGGCTGTTTTTATGTACGGAATACATAAGAACGCCATGCGCCCGATTCAAAGGCGCAGCGTCCTCCCCCTCCTTTTCATCAGCTTCCCCGGCGGCGTTTTCGTCCGGCTCTTCAAACCCTTCCCCCTCTTCAAGGGCTTCTGAGTCCTCCTCTTCGACGTTTCCGGCGGTCTCCTCCACGAGGGCATAGACATAAAAGCCCGGAAAATACGCGCGCTCAAGAAGGCCAAGCTGATCGAGATGTGCTAACGTATCCAGTTTCTTATGCCTTACCCGAACGATCTTCATGCCTTTCCCCTGTTTTCATTTTTTTGATTTCTAATTGGTATTTTTTATGATTTCGCTTACTAAAATTATACGAATTTTAAGAATAAATGGGGACTTTTTCTGCTTACTCAAAAACCTTTTGCAGCTTCTCAAATTCCGTTCTCCCGTAAAGGATCCGAAGCGTCTCCCTTAAGCGCTCATCGATTTCGGGAAATACGACCGGAGTCCTGAGGTCCTCGGAAAACGCGGTAAGCTGCAGCGTATACTTCGTAAGCGCATGGACCGTTTCCCTTTCGTCCTTTCCATAAGCAAACAGAAGCACCGGCACGATCGCCCCTTCCGCGTTCTTCCGGACGAGAAACATCCCCTCCGCGAACCCGTTTCGCACCACACAGGAGGACTCCTGTAAAAGAAGATCCTCCGGCAGCTCCTGATAAGCTCCCTCATCAAAAACCGCCCCCTGGCAGAACCAGCACAGATCGATGGCATCCTGAAGCTGCGAAAGACTAAGCTCTCCGACCGAAATAACCCCATCCTCCACCGTATCCTCGAAGATGATGGGCCTCCACTCCTTCAAAAGCTTAGCCAACGTAATATTCACATTTCCCTTATTTTCTGTCGTCTGTTCCATACACTCCCTATTATACTTGTTATTGTTTGCATTTGGCGGGCCGTGGGTTTTTGGCACCGGCCGTTGTGAAAGAATTGCGGCCCGGATAGTTTCCTGTTCTGCGACTCAGATGGAGTTGCAGATCGCGTCCAGGAGAGATATCACATGGTCGATCCGGTCGTTGAGGATCCTTAAGTCATCCGAGGTAGCACTTTCCAGCCCGTTCAGCTCCCCGATCTCATCCCGCGCCTGCACCACGGCCGTGATCTGTGCATCCGATCCGCCGTTCTCGCTGAAATAATTCCATACGGAATTGAAATACTGATCCATATAATCATAGTTTGCTTCGACGACAGCCGTCAGGTCGTTGTAATAGGCCTCTTCCTCCTCCGCCGCGTTCACAAGCGGCTCGATCAG
>JAFSXC010000088.1 GCA_017450105.1 Lachnospiraceae bacterium
CCGGGAAAGCCCCAGCCAAAATTCCCAGAGCCGTAGCCGGTCCCGCAAAAATACAGACCCAAAGGATCCGGTTCAAATGTGTATTTACTTGAATCCGGTTCTCCCTCAAAAACTCTTCGTAATTCATAGGACCACGCTTCTCGTTCATATTTTGCCTCACATTCCAGTCAAATGAAATAAGCATTACCTCTCACAACCTCGGCCCAATGTCAGTAACTTAAGCCCAAAACCAGGCAAAGCATCAAACCCCATATTTCTTCCTGGCCCGTTCAATCTCCCGGGCCTCCATGTCTCTGATATCCATCTCCGGCCCAAACATTTTTTCACCCGTATCCGGGTCTCTGCTATACTCTAAGATTGTCTTGACCTTGATGTAGAACTGACTCAGCTCGTCATCATCGCCGTCCGCCTCCGACTCCATCTTTTCAATCGTTGCATAGGGGAGCTTCAACAGCTCCTCCAGATCCTTGCCCTTGGATTGATCCGAATTCAGAATCTCTTTGAGATTTATCCACCAGGAAGACGCCTGCTGCAGGGTTACCCGCCGCGCCTCCGCCCTGGCCAGCTTCTCCTTTGTAAAGTTACAAAGCTCCGGATTCTCCTCCATGATTGCCTCGTACTCCCGCATCATAGGCTCGCAGTCCATCCCCCCCTGTATGACAGCATACATCTTTACAAAGTTCGAACCGCTGAAGAGATCCTCCAGCTTGTCAAAATTCAGTTCGGTAATATCGAAGGATAACAGAGTGTCAAAGTAATCCTCCATGCATTTTGTCTTTTCCTTCTTTTCTTCCTCTGTGCAGAAACTCATATTTTTGGAGATCTTTTGGTAGAATTCAGCATTCTGTTCATCCGTATAGCCCCCATAAAGCTTCCTGGCAGCGACAAGATTCAGGTAAGTGCGGTTACCATCCTCCTTCCCCATTTTCAAAATAGCCTTTGCCCCGTTCTCTGCCTCATTCTTCTTTTTCATGAAAGACGCATCCGCGTCATTCACCTGCTGCTTCAGCGCTTCATTCCGTACCTGGTTTTCCGCTTCCTTTATCTTTTTCAACCGGCCTTTTTTTCTGCCTTTGATGGCTTGTAAATTAATAAGATCCTTCAGCCTGTCGGTCTCTTTCAGATCCTCGTCAAAGCTCTGTTTAAAATCTTCTTTCTCGATCTTCTCCAGCCTGGCCTTTTCCTTTTTCATCCGCTCCTTCAGCTTCTGCACCGCTTCATACCGCTTATGGCGCCAGAAGAACCAGCTCTTCCCCCGCTGAAGATAGGTTTCGCAGTTTGCGATCACTTCGCTGCAAACGCTGACGGCAAAATCCGCCAGATGGTGTTTTTTCACCTTCACCTCGTTTCCGTTTTGATTTTCAACCATCTCATCAAAATTAGAATCACTGTATTTTTGGTCGATGGCGCTTTCGTATTTTGCCACCCCCCGCTTGATTTTGGTCATAAGCGGACTGTCCCCGCCCCACCTTTCCATATTCACAAAAAGGAAATTGTCATTCCGGTTGCGCGTAAGCTGAAGCCCCATCGCGTCCTCATCGGAAATATTCAGCGTATCCGCATTCTGAAGGAGGCTTGCGATCTTTAAGTTTTCCTGTTCCGTCGCCTGGACATTGTAAAATTCCTTCTGTTTATCCGTCAGCTTATCATCTATATCCAATTATACGTTGAAACAGCAAAAAAGAAAACAATTGTGCAAACATTGCACATTGTTTTTTTCGTTGGGTTACTTTTCACATCCAATGTCAGCAACTTAAGCCCCTATCCTTCCTCGGAGCGCGAGTAAGAGGGCCCCGGGCGCAGCTCAGCCATGGGCTGCAAACGTCCAGTGGAAGTTTGCCTTGCGGGTACGTTTTCTTGCAGCCGGCCGGAGCCAACACCCCCCATAAATAATCACGGCAAAACCTTGATAAGCAGAAGCCTCCCGTTCCGAACAACCACCTCCGCCGTCTCCCCCGGAAGCACCTCATTGCTCACCCCATAAGCATACTCCGGCGTTATCTCCGCATCCGAAAGCGGATATTTCGCACCCGTAACCGTGATTTTGCGTGCCTCCCCGCTGATATTGAGCAGCGAAAAGAAAGGATACTGCCCGTCGATTTGAACCGGCGCCTCTCCCACCAGCTCCATTTCGGAATAGTTATCGATGATGCGCCCGTGCTTCCCCTGTTTGTCCAGAAGGAGCAGAATGGAAACATTGCCTAAGGTGTGGTCCAGCCTCTCCCCGACCACACCGATCAGAAGAAACTCCGCATACCCTCTTCGGATCCCTTCCCGCGCAGCAAACACCGTATCGGTATCATCTTTTTCCCGCGGGAGCACAATGGTCTCGACCGGAAGATGCGGGTTCTCATGCGAGTCAAAATCCCCGACAATGAGATCCGGATCGGCCTTAAGACGTTCCAGGTGCTTCAGTCCGCTGTCGCAATAGATCAGAAAATCGTTTATGCGAAGCTCCTGCCGCAGGTATTCATAATTTGCGATATCCGCCCCGCCGACAATAACGCAGCGTCTGTTATTCTGCATTCCGAATCCCTCCATCCGGCCCGAAATCGTAAAGCGCATCCCAAAGCCGGTTCTCATACCCCGCACAGGAAACAAAGATCTCGCAAAGCGCTTTTCCCTTCTCTCCGTCGATCCCCGCCGTCATCTGATCCAGCACCTCGATCCATTTTTTCTTCGCCGCGTTATACCCTTCCCCGGTATAGCACTCAAACCAGCTCCTATAAGGGGATGCCGCCACCGCCGCGGCATACTTTTCCGTCACCCTCTCTCCGATAAAGGCATAGACCCAGCAGCACTGCAAAAGCGCCGTAAGTCCCGCAGGAAGCCCTTCCTCCGAAAGCCTGCTCTTCATATAATCGACATAATCCCGGATCGCCCCCGCCTTCTGAGAGGGCAGGAGCTCCTCCGGCTTGATCCCCTCTGTTTTTAAGTTCGGAATATGGACCTCCAAAAGCTCCTGCTTCGTTTCCTCGATGACGGAGCCCAGGAAGGAAAGAAGCGCGGGATCCTCGGTCAGCCGGACACAATCCTCCAGGAGCTCCAGATAATCCAAAAGATAAAGATAATCCTGAACCATGTAATTCCGGAAGCGCTCATGGTCCAGATTTCCGAGCGCCATCGCTTTTACAAACGGCTTTTCACAGGCCTCCTCCCAAAGCGGCAGGGCCCTTTTATACATTTCCTCCGACAGCACCATGCTTCCTATACCTCCGGCTTCTGTGCGATGATCGCTACATACCCGCCGCTCTTATAGCCTTCGGATACCTCCTCCGGCTCCTCGTTCGTATACATCGGGTTTTTCGTCAAGGTCTGGTAGAACACAAACTCCTTCACGCCCAGCCTCTTCAGAACACCGATCTTTTCCTCCGTAGAATGCCATACGCCCGAGGATGCAAGCTCCAGCGGGTAAGGCAGCTCCAGCAGGATGTCCCGTAAGTATTCATGATCATAGGTATTCAGGCTCTTGCCCAGAAGATACATGCAGCCGAAGGCGCTCTCCTTCGGCACATCCAGAAGGATCAGCTTTCCCCCCTGCTTCAGCGCCGCAAGGCATTTTTCGTATACCGGAAGAAGGTCCGTAATATAGCTCGAGCTTCCGTTAAAGTAGATGATGTCATAGGTATCCGCCGGGATCTGATAGTCCTCGATCAGACCGTACTTTACAATGCGGATCCCGCGTTTTTCTGCGATCCTGCCCATATCCTCCGAGGGCTCCAGCCCGTCCACCGCCGAGCAGTCGATATTGCTTTCAAAAAGCCCGCTGCCGCAGCCTACGGACAAAAGCCGCTTCCCCGAAATATCCCCGAGCGCCTTCTGAAAAAGCTTCAGCTCTGAGGTAAAAAGCTGCTCGTTCTTCATAAACCATTCATCATACTGCGCGGCATAACCGTCAAATTTCTGTCTGTTTTCCATACCTCTCAATCCTCCTTCAGCAAAGCAAAATTATGGGCCAGCGGGCCCGCACCTTTTCCGAGATCAAGCCCCGCGGACAAAGCGTCTGTCAGATACGCCTTCGCCCTTTTGATGGCCTCGGATAAAGAACACCCCTTCGCAAGGAAGGAAGCGATCGCGCTGGACAGGGTGCAGCCCGTCCCGTGGGTATTCGGGTTGTTGACCCGCTCTCCCCGAAACCATTCCGGTTCCTTTTTCTCATTTGTGAACAGAACATCATTCGCGTCGTTGATCTGGTGGCCCCCCTTAACGAGGACCGCGCAGCCAAAGCGTTCCGTGAGGCTTTGCGCCGCTTTCTCCATCCCGGCTTCGTCTAAAACATTAAGGCCGGACAGGATCTCCGCCTCCGGAATATTCGGCGTTATCAGAGCCGCCAGCGGAAGGATCCTCTCCTTCAGCGCTTCGATCGCCTCATCCGCGATCAGCTTTGACCCGCTGGTCGCCACCATCACCGGATCCGCGACAATGTTTTTCGCTCCGTATTCCCCGAGCTTGTCCGCGATCACCCCGATCAGCTCCGAGGAAGCGACCATTCCGATCTTGACCGCGTCGGGGACAATATCCGTAAAGACCGCATCCAGTTGCTTTGCCAGGAAGTCCTTATCGACCGTAAGGATTCCAGTTACACCGGTTGTGTTCTGCGCCGTCAGCGCGGTAATCGCGCTCATCGCGTAAACACCGTTCATGGTCATGGTCTTCAGATCCGCCTGAATACCGGCGCCTCCGCTGCAGTCGCTGCCCGCAATGGTCAATGCTGTTTTCAGCTTCATTTCTCTCTCCTTTCTTTTCAGCATCGTTTTCTATCGCGGCAGAAGGTGGTGCCCCCGATCTGCCGCGTTTTTTGGTTTTCAGGTACTCATCCCGGCAAAAAGCTCATAAGCTCCTCGGCATACTCAAAATCCGAAAGGTAACAGACGCAAAGAGCACGCAGCTCCTCCTCCCGCGGTTCGCTGCTGTCGAAGACCCCAACCACCGGAAACCCAGCCTCCGCGGCCGTCCTCGCCGCATGAAGGGCGTCCTCAAATACAAGGGTCTCCTCCGGTTTGGCATCGAAATAAGCTGCCGCCTCCCGGAAAATACGGGGTTCGTCCTTCCCGTGTCCGACCTCGGTACAGGTAAAGATCCGTTCAAAGAAGCGCTCCATAGAGCATCTTTTTAAGGCTGCCTCGATCTGGGCGCGGTCCGACGCCGTCGCTATGCAAAGCCTTATCCCCTCCTTCGTAAGCCGCTCCAGGAAAGCATGGGCTCCCCTCTTCGGCAAAACCTCGTAAAAGTAAAAATCCCTGATCAGCCGGTTGATCCCATCCCTGATCTCCTCCGGAGAAAGGTCAAGAGCGTATTCCTCCCGAAGATAACAGGCCGCCTGGAACAGACTCATTTCCCGGACCCGGTCTTTTACGTCCGCCGCCGGCCGGATTCCAAGCGACAGAAGATACCGTTCCCCGAGCGACTCCCAGACCGGCATCGAATCAAAGAGCGTCCCGTCAAAATCAAAGACTGCGCCTTTGATCCTCATGCGTTCACCATCTCTTCCGACAGAGAGCGAAGAGTCCGACACTCCGCCTCGATATCCTCTGCCCCGAAAATGGCGCTGACCAAAGCCACGCCGTCAACGCCCGTGCCACTGAGCTTACCGATATTTTCCCTGTTGATCCCTCCGATCGCGACCACGGGGATCTCGACCGCCTCGCAGATCGCGCGGATCGTATCCATCGGAAGGACGGACGCGTCCGGCTTCGTCGAGGTCGAAAATACGGCCCCGACCCCCAGACAGTCCGCTCCGTTCTTTACCGCCGTAAGCGCCTCCTCCACCGAGTGGACGGAGACGCCGATCATCCTGTCGGGTCCCACCAGTTTACGCACCTCATCGGCCATCATATCCTCCTGCCCTACATGGATGCCGTCCGCCCCGCATCGGATCGCGATGTCCACATTGTCATTTATGAAGAAGGGAACGTGATAGCTTTTGCAAAGCGAAGCGATCTCTCTCGCCTCCTCCAGAAACGCCTCCTCCTCCAGCTCCTTTTCCCGAAGCTGGACGCAGGTAACTCCCCCCTTCAGCGCCGCCTCCACCTGCCGGTATAAGCTCAGCTCCCCGGTCCAGGCCCGGTCGGTCACCGCGTAGAGCAGCATGGTTTTTTTATCGCATTTCATATTTTGCCCCTCCTTCAAGCGCCTCCGGCGTCATCCGGTAAATCGCATCGATCAGATGGTTCCGGTAGGTGGAATTCCCCTCCGTTTCGCTCATTCTCTCAAATGCAAGCTCCCCGGCATAGCCCATGGCGCAGACTGCTGCCGCTGCCGCCTCGAGGGGCTGATCGGGATTCGCGGTTACAAAGGCCGCGGTCAGAGCGGAAAGCATACAGCCGGTCCCGGTCACCGAGGACATCTCCGGACGGCCATTCCGGATACAGTAGGCCTTCTCCCCGTCCGCAACAAGATCGATCGCACCGGTGATCGCGATCACCGCGCCTGTCTTTTTCGCAAAGTCCTTCGCGAACTGCGCCATCTCCGCAAGGTTCTCCTCCGTCACCCGATCGGCCACATCCGCGTCCACTCCCTTCGTCGTCCCGTTTCCGAGGGCAAGGGTTTTGATCTCGGAAATATTCCCCCGGATAACGGCAAACCGCACCTCCTCCAGAAGCCGGTTCGCCGTCTCTGTACGGAGCGTACTGGCCCCGGCGCCGACCGGATCGAGCACCACCGGGTGGTTTAATTCATTCGCCCGTTTCCCCGCGGCAAACATCGCTTCGATCGTGTTCTTATTCAGTGTCCCGATGTTGATATTGAGCCCGCCGCAGATCGACGTGATCTCCGGGACCTCCTCCTTTTCATCCGACATGATCGGCGATCCCCCGCAGGCGAGCAGAATATTCGCGCAGTCATTGACCGTCACATAATTGGTAATATTGTGGATCAGCGGACACCTCTTTCGTACGTTTTCAAGCATTGTCTTTAACATGGTTTCTCCTTTCACAGGTCGGTAATTTATCGGCAGAAAAAAAATACAGGAGACCGGAATCAGTCTCCTGTAAAAAATCTCGTTATGACTTCCTACGGCGGCATTATCCGCATCAGGTTATAGGGTCGAAGTTCGATTACTTCCTCTCAGCCTGCTTTTTCAAGCTCCCCTGTATATTCCGTTTGCCAAGCGATCTTCTTGATTATACAACTCCCGTTTCCATGAGTCAACGGAAACCGTCCCTCCGGGGTTACTGTTCACACCGCAATGCCAGTAACTTAAGCCCATATATTTCCTCGGAGCGCGAATAAGAAGGCTCCGGACCGAGCACGAGTTCTGGTCAAGACAGAAGCAGAAAAGATGAGGCTAATAATCAATGTCCCATAGACGTGAACCGATCACCTTGCCGCTGACGACCAGCATATAGTCCTCCGGCATACCGAACAGGTTCTTATACATTTTTTCAAGCTGATCTCCGCAGAGCAGCATTTCGATTCTTGTGTTGAGGGGGTACTGGCGCTCCAGAAGCTGAATGGTCTTTTTGAGCATACCGCTGACCTTCGGTTCCTCTCCCTTTTCGCTGTACAGATAATCGATGCTGATCACCCGGTCAGAGGTCGATTTAAAGAGGATGATATTTTTCAATCGGTTTTCCGTGATCAGGAAAATACTGGGCGGCTTCGTACCGGTATAAGGGAAAAGCCGCTCCCCGTATTCCTCCTGCAGCCAGGCATTCGCGATCCGCTTTTCCTCCGACAGCATTTCCTCATAAAACAGACCGGCATTGGAGGCCTTGTCAATTCCCTTTTCCCGCAATACCCTGATCAGCTCACCGAGGTTCAGCCGTCCGATCCGGATCAGCTCCGGCTCTGTATGCACATTGTTGTTTTCGAAAAAGCCCTCCAGGGAGTCCCGGTCCTCCGTCGCTTCATAGGAGAATACGAGCTCCGAATCCTTGCATTCCCGAAGAAGGGCGCTCCCGTATCCCAGGCCTCTGGCTTCCGGGAGCACAAAAATACTGCGAAGCACACCTTCCCTGTTCTCATCCTCCTCCCATACGATGGCACCGCACGGTGTGTTTCCCATCATGGCGCCGACCGCGCGCGCGGATTCGTTCAGAACGAGCGGCATTACCTCCTGTGGGATGCAGTTAACGTATTCCTGGGCTATGGAAGGAGTAATCTTCACCTTTCTCATTGTATTCCTCTCCTCTGACGAAGTTTTTTCAGGTCCTCTAAAGCGTCCTTGATCTTGCTGTCTTCCTTGGATGTATCCTTACCCGCCGTCCGGTTGTCCTCCGCAAGCTCCTCCGCCTGCGCAAGATAGAGCACAAGGTTTAAGGTAATCAGCGCATCGCGTTTTCTCAGCATCTCGTCGCTGTTATCCGAAGGATCCACCTCTTTGCGCAGCTTTTTGGTCTGCATAACGAGCATCGGGATACTGGCGATCCGGTCCTCCTCGCTCATACGAAGAACCGTTTCCGGCAGAAAGCCCTTTCCCTTTTTCTCCTCCTCGATCACACGGTACAGACGATCCTTCTTCCCGGAGGAGCCATTCTCGGTCTTCTTTCCCGTAGTGGTCAGCTCCAGCCATCTGGCGATCTCGGATTCGGTCATGGACTGCGGCTCCTCTTCGTCGGGAATGATCTTTCCGTCCAGAGTCACCCTGTTTTCCATCGCAAAGAGCGTCACCCTCTTTTCAAAAAGCTCGAAGATACCGGTCAGATTTCTGGCCCGCAGGGAAAGCTCATCCGAACCGAGGCCGCCGTCCGCCATCCGCCGCTTTATCTCCCGGTATTTATTGATCATATCCAGATCCGTTTCAAAGTTATGCCGGATATTGGCCCCGGAGAACATACGGGGCGTAAACTGCACCTCCTCCAGCTCTTTAATCAGCTCCTCGGTTTTCGCATCGGTATGCTCATCATTGGCGTGCTTCTCTCCCATCTCCAGAATTTCCAGCGTAAACGGAGTCGCCTTTTCCGTCCGTTCCCGGCCAAGCTGAAGGTTCTTCTGCCACAGCTTTTCCGCGTCCCTGGTCAGTCTCCAGGTGGCATTCCCCATCTTCGCGCCGTCCAGACGCTGCTTCTCATAGTCCACCTGGATATTGTTTGCCGGCCGGTATTCCTCCTTCGGCGCCACCTTGTAAGCATTCTCCTCCGTATTTACCGCTTCCTTCTGACGCGTGTCAAATACGATCTTCTCCTTCTCTCTTTTCTTCATTAGATCGCCGATTTCAGACATTGTGTTCCTCCTTTTCGTAGTTTGTGCATAATATCTGTTTTATTTTAATGCATTTATGGGCTGTTGTCTCTTTAAAATTCAACATGGGCTTCTGCGCAAGCCGGGAGAAGAAAAAGATACTGTTCACACCGCAATGTCAATAACATTATGTATACGTTTGAGTAATTTTGCACCGGCGCCTGCGGCCCTCTTGAATGCCGATGGCCTTCCGCAAGTGTCATGAATTTCAGTTACAAAGTCTCCATAAAAATGACGACCCGATAAATCGGGTCGCCATTTTTATGGAGACGGTGGGAGTCGAACCCATGACCTCTTGAATGCCATTCAAGCGCTCTCCCAACTGAGCTACGCCCCCTTGTGCAATTATTGCTTTTTTACTCACGCAAAATCAATTATATCAAAACTCTCCCAAATAGCAAGACAAAAATTCAAAAAATGATAAATTCAGAGTATCCTGACCGGCTTGAATTTGAGATAGTCCCCGGAGGCGAGGCGGTAGAACACTTTTCGAACCTCTCCCTGGAAGCTGTCGTTGTAGCGGTCGATGCCATGGCAGTGGGCGTAGATTACCTGCTCGGCTCCGTAGTCCTCCGCTATTTTCGTAAAGACACTCTCCTGCTCTCCGATGCTGGTCGGAGGGAAATGAAGGAGCATGATGAATTTTCGAAAGCCCGCCGTTTGGGCCGCCTGAAAGGACTCCAGAAGCCTCTGCTCTTCCCGGTCCCGCAGCTTCTCAAACTGCTCGTATTCGCAAAGATTTTCAAACGCGATCCCCTTGGTCCCGACAAAAGCATAGTCCTGATAAGGGTAAAAATTGTTCTGGAGAAAAAAGAGCCTTCCCGCGTATTCCCGGTTCAGTCTGTCCGTCTTTTTCGCGTCCCAGAACCGGTCATGGTTTCCCCTGAGCAGCACCTTCTTCCCGGGCAGGTTTTCAATATATTCCAGGTCCGTCCTGCATTCCGCAAGGTTCCTCCCCCAGGAATGGTCCCCGAGGAGCAGAAGCACGTCCTCCGGCCCCACTTTTCTTACATTCTTCAAAAGCCGCTTCTCCCGATTTTTCCAGACATGACCGAATACCGTCATATCCTTCTCCGGTCTGGAGAAACAAAGATGCAGATCTCCGATTGCATATACCGCCATAAAGCCTCCGAAAAAAAATGACATTTACAGAAAAATCTGATATAGTAAAAATGCTGTTTAAAACAGAATGGTGCTGATCTATGAAAAAAGAACGATTCCAGTTCCGACTTCTGCTGGTGATCGGCCTGTGCATCGCTGCAGGCTTTCTCGTCAATTACATAATCGCCGTAAAGGTTCTGTCCGGGCGGGCCTCCGTTATCTATAACTGGGACTCCAGAAACGCGCAAAACCAGGTCTACGTTACCATGAACGTCTCCAAGGAGTGGGAGGAGCCCATGGATTATTTCGGCGCGGAATATGACTTTGTCATCATTAACGGAACCTCCTTCGAGATCCGGGACTGGGCCATTGTCCTTCCGCTTTCCGTCGAGATCGAACCGATAAAGAGCGAGGATTTCTGGAATGCCCGCTGTGTGCAGGGGCCGGAGGAGCTTCGGATTACCTCCCTGTCCAACACCTCCCTGATCGAGCCCGGCCAGTCCAGGACCTTCGGTATGATCGTTACCAGTAAGGAGTTTATCAAACGCTCTCCGATAACGATCTCCTATGACAGCCTGGCGGATCCGATAAAGCTTCCGTCCTTTCCGCTGCTTGTAACTGCCGCCTTCGTATGGAGTCTGTTTCTGGTCAAGGCGCTGAGTGAGCTGAACATTAAACGGAAGGCCCAGCAAAGAGCCGAGCAGGACCGCCAGATCATCCTGCAGAGCATGTCCACCTTCGTCAATTTCATCGACGCGAAGGACCCCTATACCAAGGGCCACTCCCAGCGCGTCGCCGTGATCGCCGTCGCGCTCGCAAACCGTCTCGGCCTGGATCCGGAAACCGTGAACCATGTCTTTTACGCGGGGCTGCTCCATGATTCCGGGAAGATCAGTGTTCCGGATCATATCCTGAAAAAGGTGGGAATCTTAACCTCCGAAGAATACGCGATCATGCAGACCCACCCGACCCACGGCGGCGAGATGCTGAAGGACTTTACCTCGGTCGAGGGGATCCGGGAGGGCGCTCTGTACCACCACGAGCGCTTTGACGGAAAGGGCTATCCCAGCGGTCTGAAGGGGCTGGAGATCCCTCTCTTCGGACGCATCATCTGCGTGGCGGATACCTACGACGCGATGGCCAGAGACCGCTGCTACAGAAAGCATCTTGACAAGAACAAAATTCTTTCGGAATTTCGTGAAAATTCCGGCACCCAGTTTGATCCGGAGATCACCGGGATCATGATCGAGCTGATCGAAAGCGGCGAAGCCGAAAAACTGACTGCTGAAATGTAATATAGTAAATCTCCATGCCAAAGCATTCCGGCACCACAATAAAGGAAAGGGGATTTACCATAAAACCCTCCGGGGGTGCACAGAAAATGCGCTTCGCGCCGCATTTTCGCGCAGCTCACCGGGCATGCCGGTGAGCTTTCAAAGTAAGTATATTTTTATTTAAGGAGGATATAATATTATGAGAAACTATGCAAGAGCAAACTTCCCTGTGGCTCTTATCGCCATTGTGGAAATCATCGTCGGCATCTGTCTGATCGTCGATCCCATTCGCTTCACCTTCGCAATGGTGCGTCTCGTGGGCGTCTTTCTGCTGGCGTTTGGCATCCTCTCGCTGATCACCTTCCTGACAGGCTCGAGAAGCGATGTCGTGGACGAAAACGGCAACAGCATTGGCGCCAATCCCGCCACCCTGATCTTCTCCATCATTGCCATCGTAATCGGCAGCATCCTGAGCTTTGCCACCACCTGGATCATAGGGCTGATCGGAGTCGTTACCATTATCTTCGGCGTCTTTTTCATCATCTTCGGTATTCTCAAGATCAAGAACTTTGCCGATAAGAAGAAGGCCCATCTTCCCGCCTCGCCCTTAACCATTGTTGCCGCACTGATCTCCGTGGTGCTCGGCATCATTGTCATCGCGAACCCCTTCACCGCCGTAAACGCGGTCTGGCTCGTCGCCGGGATCGCGCTGATCGTAACCGCTGTTGTGGATATCGTTTCCCTGATCACGGGAAGAGGAAACGAAGTCAGATAGTATCTGCTCCGGACGTGGTCCTGAACCAATGTCAGTAACATAAGCCCAAAACCTCCCTCATAACGCGAGTAAGAGGGCCCCGGGCTGAGCACGGGGGCCCGACGCCCTTTCGGTAGGCCGTTTCTATCGCGGGGCCCCCGCGCGCAGAGTCCGGGAGATGGCTTACGGGAGCGACGCCAATACGTTAATTCGCTTAAGTTACTGACATAGGGCCTGAACGATTACGAGATAAAAGAAGGCAGCACCCGCAGGAGATCCCGGTAAAAGCATTTCCGTTCGAATCTTCTCGCGTTATAAAGCTCATGTCTGGCCCCTTCGTAGAAGTACTCCGAAGGGGTCTTTTTTAATCTCCTCGCAAAGGCCTTATACCCATCCATCGAAACCAGCGCGTCCTCTCCCGCTTCGAACAGGACGATCGGCGTTTCGATCCTTCCGGCAAACCGCATCAGGACGCGGTCCGCGACAACACTCGCGATCCCCCATTGGAGAGACCCTCCGGCAGTCTGGTAACACCTCCCCCGCCTTCTGAGTTCTGCGACGTATTGGAACCGCGGTCTGGAGCCCTGGTTGCTCAGATGAAAATCCGGTTCCGAATTATAGCCGTGCTGTCCCGGTCCCGGATTCTTTCCTTCCCTGAAAAACCAGGCCCGAAGCTGAAGACGCGCGATGTCAAAAAAGCTGTAGCGGTCATTCTTGATATGCAGCATCGGAGAGCAAAGCGCCGCACCCTGAAATACGTCTTTGTATTTTTCCAGATACAGAGCCGACACCGCTCCTCCCATCGAATGGGCAAGCAGCAAAAGCGGCAGCTCTGTCCTTATTTTTACGACCGTTTCCACAAAGCAGTTCAGATCCTTCACATAGGTCCGGTAGCTGTTGATATGGACGATCTCCGGGTTTGGCAGCTTCCCCTCCGAGAGGCCATGCCCTCTCTGCTCCAGGAAGAATACGGCGAAGCCCGCTTCATAAAGGACCTGGCACAGCTCGTAGTATTTCCCGAAAAATTCGGTAAAGCCATGGACCAGAACGACCGCCGCCTTCGCATCCTCCGGGACCGCATAATAGCTCTGCAGAACGGTTTTGTCAAAGCTTTGAAACCGCACCTTTTTTATCGTCTTCCTTCTCCATTCCTTTCCCTCCGTTTCCATGTACGGGAGAAAGTCTCTTTCTCCGAGAAGCCTCACCCTGTTTCCCTTCATCTTCTCTCCACCCTCTTTTTGGCCTTCCCGATCGCGTCCGCCGGACAAACCAGCCGGCAAAGATGACACCCGACGCATTTGCTTCCGTTCAGCTTCGGCCTCCGGTCAACAAAGCCAAGCGCCTGATGGCCGCCGTCATCGCAGGAGATCACGCATCTTCCGCAGCCCGTGCATTTCTCCAGGTCAAAATCCGGGAAGAGGATCGTATCCCTCTCCAGCACATCGGTGGAATCGCTGATCGAATCCAGACCCGCGCCGATGATGTCCTTTACACGGCGGAGCCCCATCTGGGCCAGATAGTAATTTAACCCCTCCTTCAGATCCTTCACGATCCGGTAGCCGTATTGCATAACGGCAGTCGTAACCTGGATCGACCCGGCTCCCAGAAGGAGGAACTCGAGCGCATCCCGCCAGGTTTCGATCCCGCCCATGCCGCTGAGATGCATCCCCTTAAGAAGCGGGTTCTGACCCAGCTCGGATAAAAACCGCAGCGCGATCGGCTTAACGGCATTTCCGCTGTAGCCTCCGATCGCGGATTTTCCCTTTACGGCGGGAGCCGAAACATAGGTATAGGGGCTGACGCCGATCACGGATTTGATCGTATTGATGGCCGCGATGCCGTCGGCTCCTCCGCGCTTCGCCGCCTCCGCGGCCGGACTCATCGCGGTCACATTCGGCGTCAGCTTCGCGAGCACGGGGATCTTCGTCCCCCTTTTTGCCGCCCGTGTAAAGGTCTCCACATATTCCGGGACCTGGCCGATATCCGAGCCGAGACCGTCCTCCTGCATATTCGGGCAGGAGAAATTCAGCTCCACCGCATCGGCCCCGTTCTCCTCACAAAGCCGGGCCAGCTCCTCCCACTCCGCCTCGTTCTGTCCCATGATCGAGGCCAGGATAAATTTGGACGGATACTTCTCCTTCAGCCGGCGGAAGATTTCCATATTTTCGGCCACACTGTGGTCGGAGAGCTGCTCGATGTTCTTAAAGCCGATAATGCTTCCGTTGTCCCCGGTAATGGCCGAGAACCGCGGAGACGCTTCGTGGATATCAAAGGAGCAGATGGTCTTGAAGCACGCGCCGGCCCAGCCTGCCTCAAACGCCCTCGCGCACATATCGTAGGTAGAGGCGACCACCGAGGAGGAAAGCAGAAACGGGTTTTCCAGAGGGATCCCGCAAAGGTCACAGGCCAGTCGTTTTTCCTCC
>JAFSXC010000089.1 GCA_017450105.1 Lachnospiraceae bacterium
CCCAGGAACTTAGGGCAAAATGGGAAGGCTTCGGCTTCCATGTCATCTCCATGAAGGATGATTTTAGAACTATCTATGGAGATAATGTTAAAAAAACCGGGACATTCCGCTGGATGGATGAATTCAAGGGAAAAGGCTGATGTAGGCAGAAGAGTACATGAAGGTTATCATTTATACTGACGGAGCGGCAAGAGGAAATCCCGACGGGCCGGGAGGGTACGGCGCCATTCTTCAATACACGGATCCAAAGGGGCAGCTTCACGAAAAGGAAGTGTCTGCCGGTTATCAAAAGACCACAAACAACCGGATGGAGCTGATGGCTGTGATCGCAGGTTTGTCTGAGCTGAACAGGCCCTGCGAGGTGACGGTTTATTCGGATTCGAAGTATGTCGTGCCATCCGCGTTGACAATAGAAGGAAGCAGGCTTTTTTATACATCAATTTTGGGCCTTGACTTAGCAAAGGCTATTACTGATTCGACAATTGGAATCAGCGTACCAGCCACTTCTTTATCGCAATCGTCAATAAGAAACCGTAGGGTTTGCTTATTGGGCTGGGTTTGTTCCTCTTCCGGATAGTAGATCAATCTGGGATCTATCTTCAAAGTTCGAACAAGAGGATAAAGAACATCCATCGTTGGATTGCTGTCATAGTTTTCAATATTGAGGATGGTTCTGTCAGATTTTCCTATTCTTTCGGAGAGTTCAGACTGGGTTATTTGCCGTTTTTCCCGGGCTCGTTTTACGGTGTCACCAAGTGGGCGTTTATATTCCTCCATTTCAATTCACCTCAAAACTATTCTACGATACTGTTTGAAAAGCTGGTATGTAAGATATTTCTTTCATGTGATGAAATAACTTTCACTTAACGCAGGTGAGAATAGAAGGAGAAATCTTATGAATGCAACGGAGATTCCATATTTTGAGGCATTATACCGCGACAATATGAATTTTGGTTCAGTGTACAGATAAACAGTACTCTTCGTACTGAAATAAAATACAGGATCCGTCCACCTCCCTCCTGTTTGAAGCAGCAGATTGATGTTTCGAACAGGAGGGATTTTTTATGTATTACAAAAATAATAGCCAATTATCAGAGTTATGCATAGATATTAAATCTAAAATAAATATAATCGAAAATACGGGAAGAAAAGCGGGGATTTGGAATGGAAAATGACAGAATGGCAGATTTTGATGCCGCGAAAAGTAACCGTGCTTTAATGGAGATGCATAATCTTTCTGAATTTCGGTTTTCTGAAATCACAGGGCTGTCTCAGCCGTCTGTATCCAACTGGCTTTTATACAAGTCGGTTCCGGGGACACAATAGATTCACAGAAGACGATGACCCTTGAGCAGGTTATGACGCTTCTGGAAGTAAGTAAAAAGAGCCCGATCCATATGCAGGTTCTGTTTAATGTGTTGATGGGACTACGCCGCAGCGAGATCATCGGAGTGAAATATTCGGATGTGGACTATATCAACAGGACATTGAAAGTGCAGCGGCAACTGGGGAGAAAACTGGGTCTCAGAAAAGAGGATGTGGCTCCGAAGACATATACAAAGCAGGAAATCGGATTGAAGACACCTTCCAGCTATCGGGTGCTCCCGATCCCGGATTATGTGTTTGAAGCGATCCTGGAGGAACGGAAAACGTATGAGCTTCGACGTAACAGAAAAGGAAAGGAGTTTCAGGATCTGGATTATATCTGCTGCTCAAGCTACGGCAGACCAAGGAGCAAAGACTATCACTGGCCATATTATAAGGAACTCTTATCTCAGAATAATCTCTCGAATGTCACATGGCACCATCTCAGGAGCACTTTTTGCACGATTCTGTTGAAGAACGATTTCAACCCTAAGGCTGTATCCAAGCTGATGGGGCACGCCAAGGAGATCATCACGGTGGATGTCTATGGAGACAGGAGAAACATGATTGCAGACGGTGTAGAAGAGCTGCAGCCCTTCCTTGACGAAGTGCTGCCGGGCCATGAGGAAGAAATTGACACATCGAGCGAAGAATTCCTGATAGATCCTGATGAATTTATTGGAAAAACCCGGATTTGATCTCTTCCGGTCACAAATAATCCCCTCTATACTTTTTTAATTTTCCTTGCTATAATTTTGGGTGACTTTCACAAATCCCGTCACGCCTAGTGTTATCTGGTGTTACGGGGTCTTAGGATTCAGGTTTGGGTGACCTGCATTCGTAAAAAGAAAAAAGTTCGTGTATAAGACAGGGTAAAAAACCGCAATTTTACGAATTTTTGTTTTATACAAATACTTTTTTGAGTGGTCACCCGGAGGAAATTAAGCGATATGGACTTCAAATTACACGCACCCTACCGGCCCACCGGCGACCAGCCGGAAGCGATCAGGGCTCTGGTAGAGGGCTTTCAGGAAGGAAATCAATTTCAGACGCTGCTGGGCGTGACGGGCTCCGGCAAGACCTTTACGATGGCGAATGTGATCGAACAGCTTCAGAAGCCCACGCTCATCATCAGCCACAACAAGACTCTGGCGGCGCAGCTTTACGGCGAGATGAAGGAGTTCTTCCCGGAGAACGCCGTGGAGTATTTTGTGTCGTATTACGATTATTATCAGCCGGAGGCCTATGTGCCTTCGTCGGATACGTATATTGCCAAGGACTCCTCCGTAAACGACGAGATCGATAAGCTCCGGCTGTCGGCGACGGCGGCGCTTCTGGAGCGGAAGGACGTTGTAGTCGTGTCCTCGGTATCCTGTATCTACGGCCTCGGGGAGCCGGAGGAGCTCTTCGGCATGATGGTGTCGCTGCGCCCGGGCCAGGAAAAGGACAGGGACGAAACGATCCGCCAGCTCATCGATATCCAGTATACGCGGAACGATATGGATTTCCACCGCGGGACCTTCCGGGTCCGCGGAGATGTGGTCGAGATCTTTCCGGCGGATCGGGGAGAAACGGCGGTACGTGTGGAATTCTTCGGAGATGAGATCGAACGTTTGACCGAGATCGATGTTCTGACCGGGGAAATCCTTTCGGAGCTTACGCATATCTCGATCTTCCCGGCCTCCCATTATGTGGTTTCTCAGCCGAAGCTCCTTCGGGCCTGCGATGAGATCGAGGCGGAGCTGAAGGAAAGGGTGGCTTACTTTAAGGGAGAGGATAAGCTTCTGGAGGCCCAGCGGATCGCGGAGCGGACGAACTTTGATGTGGAGATGCTGCGGGAAACGGGCTTCTGCAGCGGGATCGAAAACTATTCGAGACAGCTCGCGAACCAGCCCCCCGGGGCAGCGCCCTATACGCTGATGGATTTCTTCCCGAAGGAGTTTTTGATCATTGTCGATGAATCGCATATGACGGTGCCCCAGATCGGCGGGATGTTTAACGGGAACAAATCCCGGAAGCAGACCCTGATCGACTATGGCTTCCGTCTGCCGAGCGCGATGGATAACCGCCCCCTTTCCTTCTCGGAATTTGAGGAAAGGATCGACCAGATGCTGTTTGTGTCCGCGACGCCCGGAACCTATGAGGAGGAGCATGAGCTCCTTCGGACCGAGCAGATCATCCGGCCGACCGGACTTCTGGATCCGCCGGTTTCGGTCCGACCGGTTCAGGGCCAGATCGATGATCTTTTGTCCGAGGTGAATAAGGAGACAAAGGACCATCATAAGGTCATGATCACGACCCTGACCAAGAAGATGGCGGAGGATCTGACGGATTATCTGAGAGATACCGGGGTGCGGGTAAAGTATCTGCATTCCGATGTGGATACGCTGGAACGGGCGGAGATCATCCGCGACCTCCGGCTGGATGTTTTCGACGTTCTGGTCGGGATTAACCTCCTCCGGGAGGGCCTGGATATTCCGGAGGTAACGCTGGTCATTATTCTGGACGCGGATAAGGAGGGCTTTTTACGCTCCCGGACCTCGCTGATCCAGACCATCGGCCGTGCGGCCCGAAACTCTGAGGGGCGGGTCATCATGTACGCCGACGAGATGACGGCTTCGATGAAGGAGGCCATTGAGGAAACAAACCGCCGACGGGAGATACAGCAAAAATACAACGAAGAGCATAACATAACTCCGCAGACGATCCATAAGGCGGTAAGAGAGCTGATCGCGGTTTCGAAGAAGGTGGCCGCGGAGGAGCTGAACTTTGCTAAGGCGCCGGAATCCATGAACAGGGACGAGCTGAAGAAGGAGATCGAGAGCGTGACAAAGCGGATGCAGAAGGCGGCCGCGGACCTGAACTTCGAGCTTGCGGCGGATCTTCGGGACCGCATGATCTATTTGAAGGGGATTTTGCGGGATTCCTGAAGTTACTGTTCACACTTGGCGGGGCCGCGTTTTTTGAAGCCGACCGTTGCCGCAAGGGGTGTGAGAGCGTCTTCCGAAACAGTCAGAAGATACTCTCACACCCCTTACGGCAACTACGTTGTGAAGGAAATTCGGCCCCAGATAGAGGCTGGCCTTCTCTTGGGGTGTGAACACCAGCTCCGTGAACGACAAGCTTTTTATTTCGTTCAATATAGACTTTACATTTGCGAAAAAAGGTGCTATGATACGAACGTACGTTCGGAGAAGAAAATGAGTGATACAAACAGAAAATATATTAAAATACGAGGCGCCAAGGAGCATAACCTGACGGGGATCGATATCGATATCCCCCGGGATGAGTTTGTGGTTCTGACCGGTCTTTCCGGCTCCGGGAAGAGCTCCCTTGCCTTTGATACGATCTATGCCGAGGGCCAGCGCCGCTATATGGAGTCGCTGTCCTCCTATGCGAGACAGTTTCTGGGCCAGATGGAAAAGCCCGAGGTGGAGAGTATCGAGGGCCTTCCGCCGGCGATCTCCATCGACCAGAAATCCACGAACCGGAACCCCCGCTCTACCGTCGGGACCGTAACGGAGATCTATGACTATCTGCGGCTCCTCTATGCGAGGACCGGAGTCGTCCACTGCCCGAATTGCGGAAAGGAGATCAAACGCCAGACCGTGGACCAGATGGTGGACCAGATTATGACCCTGCCGGAAAAATCGAAGATCCTGGTGCTCGCTCCGGTGGTCCGCGGCCGTAAGGGCCGCCATGAAAAGCTCTTCGAGCGCGCGAAGAAGAGCGGCTATGTCCGGGTGCGGGTGGACGGAAATATGTACGAGCTGGAGGAGGAAATCCGGCTCGATAAGAATATTAAGCATACGGTGGAGATCGTTGTGGACCGTCTGGCGATCCGGGAGGGGATCGAAAAACGGCTGACGGACTCGATCGAAAACGCCCTCGGCCTGGCGGAGGGCTTGCTTACCATCGATGTGGTGGATGAGGAGGAGCTCCATTTTTCCCAGAGCTTTTCCTGCCCGGACTGCGGGATCAGCATCGACGAGGTGGAGCCCAGAAGCTTCTCTTTTAATAATCCCTTCGGGGCCTGCCCGGTCTGTGCGGGTCTCGGGTATAAAATGGAATTTGATGAGAACCTGATGATCCCGGATAAGAAGCTGTCCCTGGCCGAGGGCGCGATCCAGGTGATCGGCTGGCAGTCCTCCTCGGATCCGTCGAGCTGGTCGAACTGCACGCTCCGGGCGCTTGCGGACGAATACGGGTTTTCTCTGGATACGCCTTATAAGAAGCTGAGCGAGGAGGCCAGAAACGCGATCCTTTACGGTACCGGAGGAAAGAAGATAAAAATTCGTTACCGCGGCCAGCGGGGCGTGGGAGAGTACGATATCGCCTTTGAGGGCCTGATCGAAAACGTGAGAAGACGTTACCGCGAAACCGGCTCGGAAAATACAAAGGCCCAGTATGAGGAGTTTATGCGGATTACTCCCTGCGAGGCCTGTAAGGGAAAGCGGCTGAAAAAGGAAGCCCTCGGCGTGACCGTGGGGGATAAGAATATCTATGACGTGACGGTGCTCTCGATCCAAAAGCTTTCGGAGTGGCTTAAGGACCTGAAGCTTACGAAGCAGCAGGAGCTGATCGGCCACCAGATCTTAAAGGAGATCCGTTCGCGTGTACAGTTTCTGGTCGACGTGGGACTTGACTATCTGACGCTGGCCCGGGCGACGGCTTCCCTCTCCGGAGGAGAGACCCAGAGGATCCGGCTGGCGACCCAGATCGGCTCCGGGCTGGTGGGAGTTGCCTATATCCTGGATGAGCCCAGCATAGGCCTCCACCAGCGGGATAACGGAAAGCTCCTTGCGGCGCTGAAAAACCTGAGAGATATCGGAAATACGCTGGTGGTGGTGGAGCATGACGAGGAGACCATGCGAAGCGCCGACTATATCGTGGATATCGGGCCTGCCGCGGGGGAACACGGCGGCCGGGTTGTGGCGACAGGTACGGCCGAGGATATTATGAAAAATAAGGACTCGCTGACCGGGAAATACTTAAGCGGTGAGCTGTCCATCCCGGTCCCGAAGAAGCGGAGAAAGCCCACGGGCTATATAACCGTAAAGGGCGCGCGGGAGAATAACCTGAAGAACATCGATGTGAAGTTCCCGCTGGGTGTCTTTACCTGCGTGACCGGTGTATCCGGCTCCGGGAAAAGCTCCCTGACCAATGAGATCCTGTATAAGCATCTGCAGAGGGACTTGAACCACGCGAGAAGTGTGCCCGGAGACCATGACGAGATCCTGGGTCTGGAGCAGCTCGATAAGGTGATCGATATCGACCAGAGCCCGATCGGACGGACGCCCCGGTCGAATCCGGCGACCTATACCGGCGTGTTCGATCTGATCCGTGATCTTTTTGCGACGACGCCGGACGCAAAGGCGAAGGGCTATACCAAGGGCCGGTTTTCCTTTAATGTGAAGGGCGGACGGTGCGAGGCCTGTTCCGGCGACGGGATCCTGAAGGTGGAGATGCATTTCCTTCCGGACGTATATGTACCCTGCGAGGTCTGCGGCGGGAAGCGCTATAACCGTGAGACGCTGGAGGTCTATTATAAGGGAAAGAATATCTATGATGTGCTGAATATGACCGTGGAGGAGGCGCTGGACTTCTTCCGTAATATTCCGACGATCCGCCGGAAGATCGAGACCCTGAACGATGTGGGTCTTTCCTATATTAAGCTCGGCCAGCCCTCGACGGAGCTGTCCGGAGGCGAGGCCCAGAGGATCAAGCTGGCGACGGAGCTCTCCCGCCGGGCGACGGGGAAGACGATCTATATTCTGGACGAGCCTACCACCGGCCTCCATTTTGCCGATGTACAGAGGCTGATCGAGATCCTGCACAGGCTGACAGACGGCGGGAATACGGTGATCGTGATCGAGCATAACCTGGATGTGATCAAGACCGCTGATTACATTATCGATATGGGCCCCGAGGGCGGCGAGGGCGGAGGAACGGTGATCGCCGAGGGTACGCCGGAGAAGGTTGCGAAAAATAAGAGCTCCTTTACGGGACAGTATCTGAAGCAATATCTTTCGCTTTCTTGAAGAAGCTGTCGGCGGGAGTATCGACAGGGGAAGCGAATCCCGGGTTATGCGGGAAATCCCTGCTGCTTTGAGGAGAGGCCTTTTTCGGGCCGTGTATGCGGTACGGCGATTGAGGATAACGCAGCAGAGCATACAACAGGCAAGTAATAAAGCCGGGTTATTTGGGAACCGCAATAGCGGGAACGCAAATGTAACAAGTGACACAAGGGAGGCCCTTGTAACCGTGATCTTTTATCGATAATGACAAATTTTCAAAGAATCGCGGGATAAACGAAAAAACGTTTGAAAATGGCAGAGCTAAGTACTATAATGATAGGGCTATGTAAACGCGGGTAACCATTTTCTTTCATATAGATACAGAAGGAGCATAACCGAATGGTCGGCACAGATATAGGAATTGATTTGGGTACAGCCAGTATTCTGGTGTATCTGAAGGGGAAGGGCGTCGTATTAAAGGAGCCCTCCGTTGTTGCTTTTGATAACGATACAAATAAGATCAAAGCCATCGGCGAAGAAGCCAGGCTCATGCTGGGACGTACTCCCGGAAATATTGTGGCGGTAAGACCGCTTCGCCAGGGTGTTATCTCGGACTATACCGTGACCGAGAAGATGATCAAATACTTTATCCAGAAGGCTCTTGGAAAGAAGTCCTTCCGGAAGCCGCGGATCTCCGTATGCGTACCCAGCGGGGTAACCGAGGTGGAAAAGAAGGCCGTTGAGGATGCGACCTACCAGGCGGGAGCCAGAGAGGTGACCATTATCGAAGAACCCATCGCGGCGGCCATCGGTGCCGGAATCGATATTTCGAGGCCCTGCGGAAATATGATCGTGGATATCGGTGGCGGAACCGCGGATATCGCTGTGATCTCCCTGGGAGGCTCTGTGGTAAGTACCTCCATTAAGATCGCAGGGGATGACTTCGACGAAGCCATTGTCCGCTATATGAGAAAGAAGCATAATCTTCTGATCGGTGAACGTACCGCCGAGGATATCAAGATCAAGATCGGAACCTGCTATCCGCTGCCGGAGGCGGAGACCATGGACGTGCGCGGAAGAAACCTGGTGACGGGACTTCCGAAGACGGTGGCCGTAAGCTCCGAGGAAACGGAGGAAGCGTTAAGAGAGCCCACCCTGCAGATCGTGGAGGCTGTCCATTCCGTACTGGAGAAAACGCCCCCCGAACTTGCTGCGGACGTGGCGGACCGCGGGATCGTACTTACCGGAGGAGGAGCGCTGCTTCGCGGTCTCGAGGAGCTTCTTGAGGAGAAGACCGGGATCAATACGATGACGGCCGAGGAGCCGATGACCTGTGTAGCGATCGGAACCGGAAAGTTTGTGGAGTTCCTGTCTGACCGCCATGAACAGGGAGAAGAATAAAACCGTAAAATTAAAGACAAAATTAAAATCTGCCCTGAAAAGGGTGGATTTTTTTTATCCAATAGTATAAAGTTTTATATAGAATACTCCGATAAATATGCTAAGGGATTAAAACTATTCAGGATACAATATCTTTAGCCACGGAGGGTGAAAGAAGAAAAGGGGGAGGTCGACGTGGTTAAGGGACTCTACACAGCCTATACCGGCATGATCATCGAACAGAAGAAAATGGACCGTCTGACCAATAATCTTGCGAACGCCGATACCAACGGCTTCAAGAAGGAGGGCCTGACGGCCACGTCTTTTGCTGATCAACTGGCATATCGGATCAAGGACACATCGTCCATGCTGTTACCCAAAGGAATGGGAGATATCACCTTCGGCGCGAAGGTCGGTGAGACCTATATTGACTGGTCCATCGGCAGCTTTGAGGTGACGGACAATATGCATGATTTTGCCATAGAGGGAAACGGCTTTTTCCGGATCAGCTATACGGACAAGCAGGGCCAGACCTCTGTGAAATATACGCGGGACGGAGCCTTTGCGGTTGACCGGGACGGGGTCCTTCGGACAAAGGACGGGGATTACGTTCTGAACCAGGAGGGCGGCCGGATCACAATCGATCCGAATCAGGAATTTTCCGTTGACCCCTATCGGAACATTATCCAGAACGGCCAGATCGTCGGCAACATCGGAGTCGTGGATATCGCCGATTATAACTTCCTGCAGGAGTTCGGCGAGAATATGTATGATCTGGTGGAGGGCGGCCAGGAGGTGCCGTCGAATACGGCGGTGATCCAGGGTGCGCTGGAAAAATCCAATATGAACGTGGTGGATGAGATGGTGGAGATGATCACGGTGGCCAGAGCCTATGAGGCGAACCAGAAGGTGATCCAGTCCATCGATTCGGATATTGAACGTGCAGTAAATCAGGTCGGAAAGGTCGGCTGATAAGGACGCCTGAAAGGTAGAGAAAGGAGAGATTTCCCATGATGAGATCCTTGTGGTCTGCGGCTTCGGGAATGCGGGCTCAGCAGGCAAATGTGGATACGATTTCCAATAACCTTGCCAATGTGAATACCAACGGCTTTAAGAGCAACAAGGCCGAGTTCAAGACGCTGTTGTACCAGACAGTACAGGAGCGGACCACCAGCATGAATGGTGAAACGAAGCCGATCCCGGCCCAGGTGGGACTCGGTACGCGGCTTGCGAGTACGACGAAGAACTTTTCCCAGGGTGCTCTTCTTGCGACGGAAAACTATTCGGACTTTGCGATAGAGGGCGATGGCTTTTTCCAGGTGCGAAACGCCAACGGTAATATTAATTATACCAGAAGCGGGAATTTCCTATGGACCACCTCGGCGCAGAACGGACGTGTGGAGCTGACAACGCAGGAGGGCTATCCGGTTCTGGATCGGAACGGGAATACCATTATGCTGCCGGCGGATGTGACCGGGGAATCCGCGACGATCAACCGGAATGACGGGACGATCGGGTATTATACGCCGGATAACCGTTTTGTTTCGCTGAACCAGCAGATCGGTATGTACCAGTTCCGGAATCCCTCGGGCCTGAATGCGATCTCCAATAACCTCTATGAGGTGACCGATGCCTCGGGCCAGGCCATGAACGAGTATACGAATAATAACCTTACCAGAAGTAAGGTGGTACAGGGCTTTTTGGAGGGCTCAAACGTCAGCGTGGCGGATGAGATGGTCGAGCTGATCGTGGCTCAGAGAGCCTATGAAATGAACTCCAAGGCCATCCAGGCCACGGATGAGATGCTGGGACAGGCGAATCAGTTGAGGAGGTAATGAACCATGGGGATCTCTTCGATCAATGATTTTAGCGCCAACGCGGCAGGAGCAGCTCAGGCAGCGACCGATTATCAGAGAACGCAGCTTGAACAGAGGCTTTCGGAGGGCTATAAGGACCCGAAGGCCGAGGAGCTGATGGATGCCTGTAAGAGCTTCGAAAGCTATTTCATGGAGCAGGTCCTGAAGGAGGTCGACAAGAGCACGCCGCTCTTCGGTACCGGCCTCGGCGGTGATTCCTACGCCTCCCAGATGACGGATCTGTATAAGGATCAGATGATCCAGACCATGGCGACACAGCTTACCGACCATACCGGAAATACCCTGGCGAAGCAGCTCTATGAGCAGATGAAGCGAAACTACGGGATTACGGACGGGACAGAGGCGAAGAAGCCGGAGCCGCTGAATGGAACTTCGGAGGCGAAGAAGCCGGAGACGGAGAACGAAACGACGGCTGCTTTGGCGCCGGAAACGGAGGAGGAGCAGCATACGGCGGGCGTGAGCCTTGCAAAGGGAGAAGAAACTGCGGCTGAGGCCTCTTTTGAAGAGGAGGAGAACCAGGTCGCAGGGATAAGCATCAGAGAAGAATGACGATCCGAGCTACCGTTGATCATATAATTTACCAAAGCAAAGAGAGCGGATACGCCGTCCTGGACATGACAGAGGACGAGCTCGTATGCGTAGGAAATCTAAGCATGGCTGAAGCCGGTGAGACCCTGGAGCTCACCGGCGAATTTGTGTTTCACGCGAATTACGGGAAGCAGTTTTCGGTCACCTCCTGGGAGGTGGTGGAACCCGAGGACGAGGAGGCCATGGAAAGGTATCTCGGCTCCGGCGCCGTGAAGGGTCTCGGCCCGGTGCTGGCGAAGAAGATCGTGGAGCGGTTTCAGAGCGATGCCTTCCGGATCATCGAGGAGGAGCCGGAGCGGCTTGCCGAGATCAAGGGCATCTCCGAGCGAAAGGCCCTGGAGATCGCGGATCAGGTAAACCGGAAGAAGGACTTAAGACGTGCGATGATCTTCCTGCAGAAATACGGGATTTCGATGAACATGGCCGCGAAGATCTTCGGCTTTTACGGTCAGGAAACCTATGAGGTCGTACAGACCAATCCCTACCGGCTGGCCGAGGATATTTCCGGGATCGGTTTTCTTCTGGCCGACGATATCGCGAAGAAGGCCGGGATCAATATCGACTCCGACTTCCGTGTGCGTGCCGGGATCCTGCATGTGCTGAAATCGGCCGCGCTGGAGGGCCATACCTGCCTTCATGATGAGGAGTGTATCCTTCGAAGCCGGGAACTCCTTCAGACGGAGGAGAGCCTTGTGGACAAGGGAAGGATGGACCTTCTGATGGAGCGGAAGCTGATCCGGAGGGGAAACGGAGCGGAAGCAAGAGTCTGGCTTTCCGGGTATTTTCATATGGAGCTGCATGCTGCGGCCATGCTGAAAAAGCTGGACCTTAATTTTGACGCGCCGAATCCGGTCCTGGAGACGGAGCTGGACCAGATCGAGAGAGAGCTGTCCATGAAGCTGGCGCAAAACCAGAGAGAGGCGTTAAAAAAGGCGGCGAGGCATGGTGTGTTTCTTTTGACCGGCGGACCGGGAACAGGAAAAACCACCACGATCAACGCCATCATCCGTTACTTTGACCGTCAGAAGAAGACCATCTTTCTGGCGGCGCCCACAGGCCGTGCGGCAAAGAGGATGACGGAGATGACGGGCTTTCCCGCGCGGACGATCCACCGTCTTCTGGAGGTGAACGTCGGCGTCGAGGAGGGCACGGGCGAGTATTTTGAACGGAATGAGGACAATCCGCTGGAAGCGGATGCGATCATCGTGGACGAGATGTCCATGGTGGATATTACCCTGTTCAATGCCTTGCTTAAAGCGGTTCCTGCGGGAACGCGGCTGATCCTGTCCGGGGACTGCGACCAGCTTCCGAGTGTCGGCCCGGGGACGGTTTTGAAGGACCTGATGAAAAGCGGCTGTTTTTCGATGACGCGCCTGGATACGATCTTTCGGCAGGAGGAAGGGAGCGACATCGTTTTGAATGCTCACGCCATCAACCATGGGCGGGAGGTGGTCCTGGACAACAGGAGCAGGGACTTCTTTTTCCTGAAAAGGTACGATGCCGACCGCATTATTTCCGTCGTGATCCAGCTTCTTCGGGACAAGCTCCCGGGTTATGTGGATGCGACGACGCAGGAGATCCAGGTGCTGACGCCGACGCGAAAGGGGCTGCTCGGCGTGGGGAGGCTGAATACGATCCTGCAGGAATACCTGAATCCGAAGAGCGAGAAAAAGAGGGAGCTCCTGGTCGGCGACCGGATCTTTCGCGTTGGAGACAAGGTTATGCAGAATAAGAATAACTATAAGAGAGAATGGGAAATTAAGTCAAAATATAATAT
Organism: Lachnospiraceae bacterium; assembly: GCA_017450105.1. Classification (GTDB taxonomy): domain Bacteria; phylum Bacillota; class Clostridia; order Lachnospirales; family Lachnospiraceae; genus RUG12461. The sequence goes on from JAFSXC010000089.1 coordinate 13,005, forward strand.
TACAACTGAAAGCGGTACCGGCGTTTTTAACGGGGACCTGGGGGTGGTGAAGGACATCGATCCCTTTACGATGGATGTGACGGTCGAGTTTGACGAGGGGCGGCTGTCCTCCTACGAAGAAAAAGAGCTCGAGGAGCTCGAGCTTGCCTATGCGCTGACGATCCATAAAAGCCAGGGCTCGGAATATCCGGCCGTGGTGATCCCGCTGATGGCCGGGCCAAGGCTTCTGATGAACCGGAACCTTCTTTATACTGCGGTTACAAGGGCGCGGAAATGCGTGGTTCTGGTGGGAGATGAGAAGGTCTTTTATGAGATGAAGGAGAATACCACGGAACAAAAAAGATATACCGGCCTGTACGACCGGTTGATGGAGCTGTATGCGGAGGAAGGAAGGGATCTTTGAAGGAATTGAGGTCAGGCGATGCCGGCCTTTTTTCTTTCCTCCTTATCCGCATACATACGCTCGTCGGCGGCCTTCATCCAGCCGGCGAAGCCTCCCATCGTACTTTCGTATTTGGCATAACCGACAGAGGACAGGATCTTGTAGGGCTTCCCGGAGGTCTCGTTTTCCTCGTCCATCAGATTCCGGACCTGTTCGATGATCCGGTCCCGCTCCGCCTCGGCGCTTGTAATGATCACAAATTCGTCGCCGCCGAAGCGCGCGATGAAATTCCGGTGCATCTGGCTGCTCTTGCAGGCCGAACGGAGGATATCCGCCATTTTGATCAGGGCCTGGTCCCCTTCTACATGGCCGTAGATATCGTTGATCGGCTTGAACTTATCCAGGTCGAATAAGATGAGCCAGAGATCGCTGTTGATTTCCTTGTCCTTAATGGAGCGGATCGCGTAGTTATTCAGCTCGTTCCGGTTGTTCAGCCTGGTCAGCGGATCGTTGGAGATCTTTCCGGACTGGGCGGAAATAAAGGTCACAAGAACGCCGGCCACGCAGAAAAAGCACCAGATCGGATAATCCCGGTAAATGAACTGGAAGATCCCCGCAGCCAGGGGAATAATGGGATAGGCCGCCGTCAGATACGTCAGCTTTTTCTCTGTCGGGTTTTCGATCTCCACGGAGGTTACGAGGGCCTTCACAGAGGTCGCGACTGGGTAGGCATAGGCGACGATGGTGAGCAGCACCAAAAACGGACCGCGGTTGATCACGACAAAGGGCGTGGCCTTGTTGATCACGGCATGGATAAAGAGCCTGGTCCGCGAGGTCGTCATGGCCACGATCAGGATAAAGATCCCCGGGATCGCAAGAAGAAGCCGGTTCTTTCGAACCGTAAAGGTATCGTTCTTCTGGAGAGACTCCGAGTACAGAAACCATAAGATGGAAGCAGCTATCATGGAGGCGGTCCATCCGAAGAAAACCAGGTAGATCAGGGTATTAATATAGGCGAAAACAATCGAATGCGTCAGAAGCACCCAGAGGATGCTGAAGCCGTTTCCTATGGCGAGGGCGATAATGTTGTAGCCGAAGAGCATGCGGCTTTCCTGTTTGTCTGTTCCGCGGATGATGGAGAAGACAAAGATCAAAAGCATAAACATGCACATCAGATTTGCAACTGCAAAATATCCGACGCTTGCTGGCATAACACTCCTCCACAACAAAAAAATAAGAAATCAAAATAATTATATCATATCTCGTTTGTTTGTCCACCATCCGCTGGACCCGCAGGGAAGCACCAGACCGCTTCTTTTCACGGGCAGCCCGATCTCGTCGGAAACGGCTTCCCCGCCGTACCTTTTCAGGGCATGGGAAAGAAGATAGGTCAGAACACCGGGATTCAGTCCTGTTGTATAAGAATTGATCAAAAAGAAAAGAGGCTCATCGGAGAGGAGCTTTACCGTATCCATGACAAGAGGATAAAGACAGTCCTCCAGCTTCCAGATCTCCCCCTTCGGGCCCCGGCCGTAGGAGGGCGGGTCCATAATGACCGCGTCATAGGTATTCCCCCTTCGAAGCTCCCTGGCCACAAAACGGGCGCAATCATCCACAAGCCAGCGGACCGGAGCCTCCTTCAGACCACTGACCTCGGCATTCTCCTTTGCCCAGGCCACCATTCCCTTTGCCGCGTCTACATGGGTCACCTTTGCCCCCGCCGCGGCGCAGGCCAGAGTCGCTCCGCCGGTATAGGCGAACAGGTTCAGAACCTTAACGGGCCGGTGCGCCTCCCGGATCAGCGAGGAGGCCAGCTCCCAGTTTACCGCCTGCTCCGGAAACACGCCCGTATGCTTGAACCGGAACGGCTTCAGACGGAAGGTAAGCGCCTTATAGCAGATGCTCCATTCATCGGGCAGATCAATAAACTCCCATTCTCCTCCGCCCTTCGAGCTCCTGTGGTAAACCGCGTTCACCTTTTCCCATTCCCTGCCCCTCGGAGTTCTCCAGATCACCTGCGGATCCGGCCGCCGCAAAACATAATCCCCGAACCGCTCCAGCTTTTCTCCATCCGAGCAGTCGTACACTTCATATTCCGTCCATTGATCTGCTATTCGCATCTTCTTTTCCTTCCTGGCTTTTTATCATTTCAAGTATAAGGTATTTGCAGGGCAATGAAAAGCCCGTTACTGACCGCAACGGCCGGCGCTGAAAACCGGCGTTACTGTTCACACCGCAATGTCAGTAACTTAAGCAAATTTACGCATTGACGGCACTTTGGTAAGCCATCTACCAGACTTAAGTGCGCGGGGGCCCCGCGATAATAACGGCCCACCGCAAAAACAATGGTCCTCCCGTGCTCGGTCCGGGGCCCTCTTACTCGCGTTCCGAAAAAGGTTTTGGGCTAAAGTTACTGACATTGCGGTGTGAACAGTAAGATATATTTTGTTGCATGAATCAGCCCCCTCGAATATAATGTGTTTGTCTCATAGTTCAATAAAGTATAGGAAAGGAAAGAGTTATGAGTGCAAATACCATTATGATCATCATCGCCATAGTGGGCTATCTGCTCCTCACCCTGTTCATCGGTATCCGCTTCTCCAGGAGCAACCATGACACCGGTGATTTTTACCTTGGCGGCAGAAAGCTGGGGCCCTTTGTGACGGCGATGAGCGCCGAAGCCAGCGATATGAGCAGCTATCTTCTGATGGGACTGCCCGGTCTGGCCTATCTCTCCGGCCTTGCGGACGTGGCCTGGACCGCCATCGGCCTGGCCATTGGAACCTGGCTCAACTGGCTGATCGTGGCGCGAAGGATCCGGCATTACAGCCAGGAGATCGGCGCGATCACGATCCCGGAATTTTTCTCAAAGCGGTATCATGATGAGAAAAACGTTCTGACCCTGATCGCCGGCATCGTCATCGTCATATTTTTCATTCCCTACACCGCCAGCGGCTTCGCAGCCTGCGGCAAGCTCTTTTCCAGCCTTTTCGGCGTGGATTACATCGTGGCGATGATCGTATTCGCCGCTGTGATCATTGCCTATACCACCCTGGGCGGCTTCCTTGCCGCGTCGACCTCGGACCTGATCCAGTCCATAGTTATGACGGTTGCCCTGATCGCTATCCTGGGCTTCGGTATCTCCGTGGCCGGCGGTATGGATAAGGTGATCGAGAACGCAAGGACGCTTCCGGGGTATCTCGCGATGAACCAGACCTATGTGGCGGATACGGGCTCGGCCGCTCCCTACGGTCCCATTACCGTGATCTCCACAATGGCCTGGGGCCTCGGGTACTTCGGTATGCCCCACATCCTGCTCCGCTTCATGGCCATTAAGGACAGGGGCAAGCTCGTCCTGTCCCGGCGGATCGCCTCCGTCTGGGTCGTGATCTCCATGGGTATTGCGATCCTGATCGGTATCGTGGGCCTCGGAGCCAGCGCGGCGGGCGCGATCCCGGCGCTTTCCGGAAGCGGTACGGAAACCGTGATCATTGAGCTGAGCTCGCGGCTCTCCCAGAACGGCATCCTCCCGGCGCTGATCGCCGGCATCGTCCTTGCCGGAATCCTGGCGGCCACAATGTCTACTGCCGACAGCCAGCTCCTTGCCGCATCCTCTTCGGTATCGGAAAATATCGTGAGCCAGTTCCTGAAGCGTGAGATGAGCAAGAGAAAGTCCCTGATCATCGCCCGGGTCACCGTCATCATCATCAGCGTGATAGCGGTGTTCCTTGCAAGGGACCCCGACAGCAATATCTTCACGATCGTTAGCTTCGCCTGGGCCGGCTTCGGTGCGGCCTTCGGTCCGGTGGTGCTGCTGGCGCTGTTCTGGAGAAAGGGAAATAAATACGGAGCGATCTTCGGTATGGCCGCCGGCGGAATCATGGTCTTCCTCTGGAAATACCTGGTCCGGCCCATCGGCGGCGCCTTCAATATCTATGAGCTGCTGCCGGCCTTTGTGGTCGCGCTTCTGGTCAATATTACAGTTTCACTTGCAACCGGGGGAGAAAAGAAGGAAGTAACCAAGGAATACGACAAAATAATAGAAAATTATAAGAAGGTATAATAAATATCCAGCGGTATGCCGCCGATACCCCCCCTCAGCCTCGCCGAAACATAAGCTGAGCGCTGCCGGCAGAGTGTTTTCCGAGGACGTGCTGTCCCGGAAAACACTCTGTCGGCAGCGCTCAGCGCAGGGAAGCCAAAAGCTAAGCTCCGTCCCTGGCGACGGGAAGGCTGAAGATGAATTCGGTGCCGACGCCTTCGGTGGAGATAACGTTTATGTTTTCATTATGGGCCTGGATGACCTCCTTTACGATGGAGAGTCCCAGGCCTGTTCCTTTCTTATCCTTCCCTCTGGAGGAATCGCTCTTGTAGAACCGTTCAAAGACCTTGCCGAGGGACTCCTTCGGGATGCCGATCCCGTGGTCCTTGACGGAGACGAAGACCTTTTCGTTCTTCAGAGTCGTCTCGATATCGATGACGGAATCGTGATGACTGAACTTGATGGCGTTGTCGATGAGATTGTAGAGCACCTGCTGGATCTTTGTCATGTCCGCGGCCACCAGCAGCTCCTTGTCGGTCAGAATGACCTCGAAGGAGATCCGCTTTTCGATACAGATCCCTTCAAAGGCGCGCACGGTCTGCTTGATGACCTCATTGATATCGAAGCTTGTGATATCGAGGATCGTCCGGCCGTGGGCGCCGTACTTGTTGAGCTCCAGGATCCCGCTTGTCAGCTTGGTCAGCCGCTCGGTCTCAAAGAGAATCGTCTTCAGATACCGCTCCTGCATCTCCGGAGGGATCGTCCCGTCCAGCATGGCCTCGATATAGCCCTTGATCGAGGTCAGGGGAGAGCGGAAGTCATGGGATACGTTGGAGATGAACTTCCGCTGGTCGTCCTCCAGGGTATTCATCTCGTTCGCCATGTAATTCAGGGAGGCGCTTAGGTACCCGATCTCGCTGTTCTGGCGGATGACCACCTTTTTTTCCAGCTCGCCGCCGGCGTAGAGCCCCGCCACGTGGGCAATCTTCCGAATCGGATGCACGATGCCGAAGGCGATGATCAGAAGGATCAGGGCGACGAAGAGGGCCAGTATTCCCCAGGTCAGATAGTGTACGTCCAGGAGACCGTAGGCGGTCGTTTCGATGACGGCTGCGTTCTGATGGATCAGGACATAGCCGATAAGATTGAAATTATGGGCAATGGGAGCATAGACAGTCAGAACGTTCCGGTCAAAATAGTCGTAGAAGGTTCCCCGCAGAATGTAGCCCGAGCCGAAATCCGCGGGATTGAATTCCTCGATGCGGGGAGCGGCCGCGGCATCCAGCATCGGCTTGGAGGAATCCACAAGGATCCGGCCGTTCCGGTCCACCACCCAGATCTGGCCGCCCAGATAGGTTTCCAGAGCGATGAGCTGGGAATAGAAGTCCTGCAGCGTGTAGGCGGTGCTGTAATAGGCCTCCTCATAACGGTTGGCGATGAGAAGGGCTTCCCGGTGGAGCCTTTCCGCCTCCTCCGCCTCCAGTTTATGGTGGATCAGACGGATCGTGAAGCTGGAAACGAGAACGAACCCCGCCAGGGAAAAAAGAAGGAAAAGAAAGACAAGACACCCGTAGAGCCGCCTTTTCATGCCTTGACCTCGAATTTATAGCCGATTCCCCAGACGGTAGACAGACTCCATTTGTCGCTGTCGCTGATCTTTTCCCTGAGACGCTTTACATGCACGTCCACGGTACGGGTGTCCCCGATGTATTCATAGCCCCAGATATTGTCAAGAAGCTGCTCCCGGGTAAAAACCTGGTTCGGCTGTGAAGCCAGAAAATACAGAAGCTCCAGCTCCTTCGGGGGCATATCCACAGGCCGGCCGTTGTTGATGACCGCGTAATTGGAAAGATTGACGGACAGACCCTCGTATTCCACGCATTTGATCCCGGCAGGATTCCGCTCCTCGCGGGAGGGAGAAAAGCGCCGCAGCACTGCCTTCACCCGGGCCACCAGTTCCTTGGAGTCAAAGGGCTTCATAATATAATCATCGGCTCCGAGCTCCAGCCCCAGGACCTTGTCAAAGGTTTCCCCCTTGGCCGAGAGCATGATGATGGGTACGTTGGACTTGCTGCGGATCTCACGGCAGACCTGATAGCCGTCGATGCCCGGAAGCATCAGATCCAGAAGGATGAGATTCGGTTCATAGGAGGTAAAGGCCGACAGGGCCGCCTCTCCGTCATGCACGATCTCGGTATCGAAGCATTCCTTGATGAGGTATAGGGAGATCAGCTCGGCAATATTCTCGTCATCATCCACGATCAGGATCTTTTGTTTTGCAGCCATAAGGGCTCCTTTCTTAAAACGTAATATAACTTACCAAAAAACAACGGCATAAAGAAATTACTAAATGAAAACGATTCAAAAATGTCTTATCTGCAATGCAAGTGTGAAAAATTCAAACATTATTTAAATTCCGCAATCGTTACTCCGGCATCCCCTTCTCCGTATTCGCCCAGCCGGAAGGAGGAAATCGTGGGCAGCCGTCTTAACCGATCATGAACCGCCTTCCGGAGCGCCCCGGTCCCTTTTCCATGGACAATGCGTACCGAGGGCAGGCCGGCCAGACAGGCATCGTCCAGATATTTGTCGAGCTCGGCCAGAGCGTCGTCCACCGTTTTTCCGATCAGATTGATCTCGGTATGGATCCGGGAGGATTTGGAGGAGCGGATACTTCCTCCGGAGGAGACTTTCTTCTTCTCCCACTCCGTCTTCTCCTCGGGCAGAAGCTCCAGATCCGACAGCTTTACCGTACTGTGGAGGATGCCCATCTGTACCTCCAGCTCTCCCTTTTCGTTCGGGAGGGTGTGGACGGTCCCCGTCAGATTCATCGACAGAACTCTTACGCGGTCTCCGATGGCCACCTTCGGCGGTGGAGCCTGGGAGCTCTTTTTCTTCGGGAGCGCGGTCAGCTTGTCCTCGTGGGACCGGATCTGATCGTGCAGGTTTTTCCGCTCCGCTTCGAGCCTTTTGATGTTTTCGCCCGAAGCGCCGTATTTATGGATATTCCGGATCGTACTGTCCGCGGTTTCCTTTGCCTCGCGAAGGAGCCTTACTGCCTCCTCCCGGGCCTCGGACAGGATCTCCTCCCGCCGCGCCTCCAGCTTTTTCGCCGTTTCGTCATTTTTCTTCTGAAGCGCCTCTGCCTCCTGTCTCAGGGCATTTACCGTTTCCTTTTCCTTCGACAGGCTTTTCCTTGTCTCTTCGAGTTCGGCGATCAGATCCTCGAGCTCCTTTGTGTTTTCCGTCAGCCGCTTCCTTGCGTCCTCAATCAGCCGGTCCGGCAGCCCCAGCTTTTTGGAGATCGCGAAGGCGTTGCTCTTTCCCGGGATCCCGATCATCAGACGGTAGGTCGGGGACAGGGTTTCCACATCAAATTCCAGACTGGCGTTGCTCGTAAAGGGTCTGGTCATCGCGTAGACCTTCAGTTCACTGTAGTGGGTGGTGGCCATGGTACGGACCCCTCTGAGACGCAGATCCTCAAGGATGGCCACGGCCAGAGCCGCACCCTCCGTAGGGTCCGTCCCCGCACAAAGCTCATCAAACAGCACCAGAGAGCTGCGGTCGGCCTCGGCAAGGATGCCGACGATATTTTTCATATGGGACGAAAAAGTACTTAAGGACTGCTCGATGCTCTGCTCATCCCCGATGTCCGCAAAGACCTCCTTTACCACGGCCACCTCGGAACGATCCAGACAAGGGATCATCAGACCCGACAGCGCCATGACCGTAAGGAGCCCGAGGGTCTTTAAGGATACGGTCTTGCCGCCGGTATTGGGACCGGTCAGGATCAGCATGTCGATCTCTTTTCCGAGAGTCAGATCCACCGGCACGACGGTCTCTTTCGGAAGGAGAGGGTGTCTCGCCTTTCGAAGGGAAAAGACGCCCTTTTCGTTCAGGATCGGCCGGGTTGCGTTCATTTCCATGGCAAGCTTCGCCCGGGCAAAGATCACATCGAGGTCGATCAATAAATCATAATCAGAAATTAATATATCAGAATGAACTCGCAGTTTGGAAGAAAGATCATCTAATATAATCCTGATTTCATCTTTTTCCTGCAACAGCAGCTCACGCAGCTCATTGTTCAGCTCTACGATGGGCAGGGGCTCGATGAACAGAGTGGAGCCGCTGCCGGAATGGTCATGGACGACACCGGGAACCTGACTCTTCTGTTCCGCCTTCACGGGCAGACAGTAGCGGCCGTCCCGCATTGTGATCACGGGATCCTGCAGCGCTTTTCTGGTTTCGGTATGGTTAATAAGGGAGGTAAGCTTATCATGGAGCCTTCCGTCCATGCCCCGGAGCTTTCTCCGCAGGGAGGAAAGGCGGGGCGAGGCGTCGTCCGCGATCTCCTCGGGAGAGAGGATGCATCTCCTCAGCTCGGCGCAAAGGGCCGGCAGGGGATCCAGCGCTTCAAAGAAATCGGACAGACTGTCGCGCTCCTCCTTCCCCTTCCCGAAGGAAACGGCACTCTGGGCGTTTTCGAGCATCCGTCCGAGCATCAGGAGTTCTCCGGGATTTAAGGAGCTTTCGATCGACAGCCGTTTGATCACGGGTCTTACCTCCGCCGTACCGGAGAAGGACAGGCTCTTTCCCGAAAGAAGGCGCGAGAAGGCGTCTTCGGTCTGCTTTAAGGCTTTTTCGATCTCCCCGAGCTCCTCCATCGGGACAAGAGACCGAAGTCTTTCATTTCCCTCGCGGGTCCCGGCCAGAGAGGCGAGACGCTCCCGGATCTTATGAAATTCCACAACCTTCAGCACGTGTTTATTCATACTTTAAGTATACCCCGACAGAAATATCTTGCAAGAGCCTCTTTCTGCTTTTATAATACAGTTAACTATGGACGAAAACAGGACTGTGGAAACCGAAAACGAACAGGACACAGAGTTTTCTTTTATGACGGAAAAGATCAAGCATCGGCCGGTAGACAAGAAGCGGATTCTTTCCCGTATCCTTTTTACGGCCCTTTTGGCCCTTCTTTTCGGTGTGATCGCGAGCGTCGTGATCGCCTTCCTGGTTCCCCGTTTAAGAGGAAGCATCGAACCGGAACAGCCTCCTGTTCCGCCCCGGGTCGTGATCCCTGCGGATGAATACGAGACGGAGTCCGAGCCTGAGACCGAAACGGAAACCGAATCGGAGGAAACCGAAACCGAAACGGAGACCGAGGAACCGACGGAAACCGAGGAAACGGAAAGTACCGAAACGGAGACGGAAACGGAGAGTACGGAGACGGAAACGGAGGCTCCTGTGCCGGAGGCGGTAACGGTCGAGCTTCTTCCCGAGGAATATCAGAAGCTGCAGAACCGGCTCTATGACGTGGGCGAGGAAGCAAACCGCTCCATCGTGACCGTAACGGCGGTGACCAGCGATACGGACTGGTTTAATACCGTCTACTCCAGCGAGGACAAGGAAAGCGGCCTGATCGTGGCGGATAACGGAGAAGAAATCCTGATCCTGACGGATTATCCGATGGTTCGGAATGCCGAGAACATTACCGTGACCTTTGTAAACGAGGATATCGTAAACGCAGAGGTGAAGGGCTATGACAACACCACGGGCCTTGCTGTCCTGGCGGTGGATGAAAAGAAGGTCGACGAGGAAACGGTTTCGGCCTGCAAGGTCGCTACGCTTGCCAATTCCCTCCATCTTCGGAAGGGAACCATGATCCTGGCGCTTGGGAGCCCCCTCGGAACCAATTTCTCCATTCTGACCGGGACCGTAACCTCGACGCAGGAGAGAATTTTCCTGGCAGACGGCGTTTTTACGAGGTTTGAGACGGACGTCGTGGCGGCCAACAGCGGAAACGGGGTTTTGACCAATCTGAAGGGAGAGGTCGTCGGCTATGTAAGGAAGGAAAGCGCAAGCGACGATACGATCTCGGCTCTTTCGATCTCGGAGCTGAAGCCCCTGATCGAGCGCCTGAGCAACGGCCTTCCGATTCCTTATATGGGTACTTATGTCAGTACGGTGACGAAGGACATCGCCGAGCAGTATGAGCTCCCTCAGGGGGCCTATATAAATTCCGTCGAGCTGGATTCTCCCGCCATGGAAGCGAATCTGTTAAGCGGGGATGTGATCGTGGAGATCGACGGAAGGTCGATCCTGACGGCGGAGAATTACCGGGGAGCGCTTATGGAGCATGAACCCGGCGAGGAAATCCGCCTTACCGTGGAGAGGCTCGGAGCCGATGGCTATACGAAGGTGTCCTGTACCGCGGAGGTGGGAGAGCGTGAATAACGGAGCCGCTATAGCGGATGTATTATACAGCAGGAGGATATTTGCATGAAAACGATACAAACCATCCGAGAGGGAGAAAGGATCAATGAGATCTTCCTCTGCAGGGCCAAGACCCGCGCTCTGACCAAGGCCGGAAAGCCCTATGAATCCCTCCTGCTGCAGGATAAAACGGGATCGATCGACGCAAAGATCTGGGATCCCGGCTCGCAGGGGATCGAGGACTTTGATGCGCTGGATTATGTGAACGTGGTGGCGGACGTGACGGCCTTTCAGGGAAGCCTGCAGCTCAATGTGAAGCGTGTCCGGAAATGCCGGGAGGGGGAATACGATCCGGCGGATTATCTTCCGTCCACGGAGAAGAATACCGAGGAAATGTACCGTGAGCTTCTCGAGCTTACGGCTTCGATCAAGAATAAATATTTAAATCAAATTTTAAAAAATGTATTTGATGACGGAGAATTCAAGAAAAAGTTCTGCTTCCACTCTGCGGCCAAGAGTGTGCACCACGGCTTCGCAGGGGGCCTCCTGGAGCATACCCTGTCAGTGGCCAGAAATTGCGAGTTTTTTTCAAAACAATATAGCATATTAAATCGAGATTTATTAGTAACCGCTGCCCTGTTCCATGACATAGGAAAATTAAAAGAACTTTCTACTTTTCCGGAGAATGATTATACGGACGAGGGTCAATTGATCGGACATATTGTAACGGGCGCTCAGATGGTAACGGATGAGATCCGCAGGATCCCGGGATTCCCGAAGCTTCTCGGAGAGGAGCTCATCCATTGCATCCTTGCCCACCACGGGGAGCTGGAGTTCGGTTCGCCGAAGAAGCCGGAGCTGGCGGAGGCCATCGCTCTTTCCTTCGCAGATAATCTGGACGCAAAGATGGAAACCCTGAAGGAACTGTTCCAGGCACCCGGAAACGCGGGCGGCTGGTTTGGCTTTAACTCCCTGATGGGGAGTTATATTCGGAAGACGGATGTGGAAGAATGAAGAAAAACGACAGGATCGAGATTACCATTACGGATATCGGTGTCCACGGTGAAGGCATTGGAAAGGCCAATGGCTTCACCTTTTTTGTAAAGGATACGGTCCCCGGGGACCATGTGCTTGCGACCGTGATGAAGCTGAAGAGGAATTACGGCTATGCGAGACTCCAGGAGATCCTGTTCCCTTCGAAGGACAGGGCAGAAGCTCTGTGTCCCTCGGCGAGAGCCTGCGGGGGCTGCTCCCTGCAGGCTATGACCTATGAACGGCAGCTCCTTTTCAAGCAGGAAAAGATAAGGTCCTGTCTTCTCAGGCTCGGAGGCTTTTCGGATCCGCCGATGGAGCCGATCCTGGGGATGGAAAACCCCTTCCGGTACCGGAACAAGGCCCAGTACCCTGTGGGCTATGATAAGAACGGCCGTATCGCGGTCGGCTTCTATGCGGCCGGGACCCATTCGATTGTCCCGGTGGAGGACTGTGTGATCGGGCCCGAGGAGAACCGGGAGATCATAAGACGGCTCGTCCGATGGATGGAGGAGGAAGAGAATCCCCCGTATCAGGAGGAGACCGGAGAGGGCTGCATCCGTCATATCCTGATCCGGAAGGCCTTTTCCACGGGAGAGATTCTGGTCTGTCTCGTGGTAAACCGGCCGATCCAGGGGGGAGAGGCGCTGATGGCGACGCTCGAGGAGCTCCCGGAGGTGGTGGGCATTACGATCAACCACAACTCTGCCAGGACCAATGTGATCCTCGGAGAGCGGACCACGGCCTTCTATGGGAAACCGGCGATCGAGGATGTTCTGGCGGGGATCCGCTTTTCCATTTCCACGGAATCCTTCTACCAGATAAATCCGGTCCAGACCGAAAAGCTTTATGAGAGAGTAATGGAATATGCCGCGCTGACGGGGAAGGAAACGGTATGGGACCTTTTCTGCGGGATCGGAACGATTTCCCTTTTCCTCGCTAAGAAGGCGAAGAAGGTATTCGGTGTGGAATTAAACCGTCAGGCGGTCGAGGATGCCAAAAGGAACGCGAAGCGAAACGGGATCGATAACGCTGAGTTTCTGGCCGGAAAGGCGGAGGAGATCTACCCGGCCATGATCCGGGAGCGCGCAGACGAAGCAAAGGCCGAGGTGATCGTGGTGGATCCGCCGAGGAAGGGCTGCGAGCGGCCGCTGCTGGAGGCGATGCTTGGGATGCAGCCGGAGCGGATCGTCTATGTATCCTGCGACCCGGCCACCCTGGCCAGAGACCTTCGCATCCTGTGCGACGGGGGCTACGAGCTGAAAAGAGTGCAGGGCGTGGACTGCTTTTCGCAGACGCCGCATGTGGAGACTGTGGTTCTGCTAACAAGGCAGAATACCTGACAATCCTTGAATTTACGCACTTTTGCGAGTTTTTCTCTTTCAATTATGTGGAGGAAAATCGCAAGGAAAAAACCCTGATTCAGAAAATTACCGTGGCG
>JAFSXC010000090.1 GCA_017450105.1 Lachnospiraceae bacterium
ATCTCCTCCTCCGTTTTCCCCATAACGGGGACAATGATCTTCGGGATTCCCTCTCCGACCGGAACATTACGAAGCAGAACCGTTTTCATGAGAAGAACCTCTCTTTCACCTCTTCCACCGGCATATCCTGCCCGGTATAGAGCTTAAACGCAACAACGCCCTGATACAGAAGCATTCCTTTTCCGTCGACCGTAACCGCTCCATGTTCCTTTGCTTCCCGGAGAAGTCTTGTTTCGACGGGATTATACACCGTATCACAGACCACAAGGCCTTCACGGAAGAAGGACGGATCCGGGATCACCGTTGTATCCTCATGCGGCTTCATGCCGGCAATGGTCGCGTTGATCAGGATATCCGCTTCGGCGATCTCCTTTCTCAGAGTTTCCGTCTCGTCCAGATCAAACACACCGATCTTCACCTCCGGCGTTTCCTGTCCGAGCTTCTCCTTCATATCGGTAAGCCGGGAGAAAAAGCCGTCCTTCTTGTTGAACAGCGCCAACTCGCCGACATGATCCAGCGCAAGCTGGGCCTGGATGGACGCCGCCGCACCGCCGGCCCCGATCAGGACCACCTTTTTCCCGGCCACCTCGATACCTCTGGTGGTCAGATTTTTTACAAAGCCCTCACCGTCGGTATTGTAGCCCGTCAGAACGCCTCCGTCATTCACGACCGTATTGACGGCACCGCAGAGTCTGGCCGCGGGGGAAAGCCGGTCCACGGTTTTCGCCGCCTCGATCTTGTCCGGCATCGTTACGTTCATCCCGCGCATGGAGAAGAGCCGCATCGCGTCAAAGGCTCCCTTTACCCCCTCCTCCTTTACATCAAAGGCCAGATAACAGGCATCGATCCCGAGCCGCTCGAAGCTGTAGTTATACATGGCCGGAGACATCGAATGGGAAACGGGGGACCCGATCAGGGCCAGGAGGCCCGTTTTCCCGGACAATCTGTCACTCATGATTCTTCTTCCTTTCCTTCCAACTGGCATAGGCCAGGACGCCCGCCACGGTTTTCCCGTCCTGGATCGTTCCCTCAAAGATCAGCGGTAAAAGCTCAGAAAGCGCATATCTCTCCAGCCGGATATCCTCGGCCGGATCAAAACGGGTCTGTCCCTGCGTAAGGTCTTCGGCCAGAAAGACGTCGACCCGTTCGTTGCAGAAGGCCACCGTGGTCCGTAAGGAAAGCAGACGTGTCAGCTTCCCCGGCTTGAACCCGGTCTCCTCCTCGAGCTCCCTCGCCGCACAGACGGCCATATCCTCCTCGGGGAAGTCCCTGGCTCCCGCAGGAAGCTCCAGCGCCTCCCGATCCAGAGCGTTCCGCCACTGCCGCACCATCAGAAGCTTTCCGTCGTCATCCACCGCCACGACGGCAGCGGCACCCTGGCGGTGGGCCACAAAATCCCAGTCCTCCTCATGGCCGTTGTCAAAGACCATGTGGTCCTTATAGATATCCAGAATGGAGCCCCGATAGACGAGCTCCCTTTTTACTCGTTTTTCCATCCTTATCTCCTCTGCAGCATCGGCCTGTACCGGCTTGATCCGTTGATACAAATCCGCATAGGCATTTTCCTTATCTCCTATGGAAAAAGGCGCACCATCGGTACGCCTTTTTTTCATTTCGCATAGTCCGAAACTCTTGATTCCCGGATCACATTGATCTTGATCTGTCCCGGATACTCCAGCTCCGATTCGATCCGCTTGCTGATGTCATGCGCAAGCAGCACCATATCCGAATCCGAAACCTCCTCGGGAACGACCATGACCCGAATCTCCCGTCCCGCCTGGATGGCGAAGGACTTGTCCACTCCTTTGAATTCGCTCGCAATATCTTCTAACTGTTTCAGTCTGTTGGAATAGGTTTCCAGGGTTTCCCGTCTGGCTCCCGGACGCGCCGCGCTGATGGTATCCGCCGCCTGCACCAAAACGGCGATCAGGCTCTCCGGCTCCACATCTCCGTGGTGAGCCTCCACCGCGTTTATGATCAGCGGAGATTCCTTGTACTTCTTGCACAGATCGACACCGATCTGGATATGGGAGCCTTCCTGCTCATGATCCAGAGCCTTACCCACATCATGCAGAAGTCCAGCCCTCTTCGCCAGTCTCACATCCTCGCCAACCTCTGCGGCGAGAAGCCCGGCGATCTGGGCCACCTCGATGGAATGCTTTAACGCGTTCTGTCCGTAGCTCGTACGGAATTTCATCCTTCCGAGGAGCCTTACCAGCTCCGGATGGATCCCGTGTACCCCTACCTCGAGGGTCGCTGCCTCGCCCTCTTCGCGGATCAGGCTTTCGACTTCCTTCTGTGCCTTCTCCACCATTTCTTCGATCCTTGCCGGATGGATCCGCCCGTCTACGATGAGCTTCTCCAGCGCAATTTTCGCCACCTCGCGGCGAATGGGATCGAAACCGGAAAGGATTACCGCTTCCGGCGTATCGTCGATGATCAGGTCCACACCGGTCATGGTCTCGAGAGTACGGATATTCCGTCCCTCCCGGCCGATGATGCGTCCCTTCATTTCATCATTCGGGAGCTGAACCACGGATATCGTGGATTCCGCCACCTGGTCAGCGGCGCATTTCTGGATCGCGGTAACGATATATTCCTTCGCTTTCTTTCCCGCTTCTTCCTTTGCCTGCGCCTCCAGCTCCTTGATCAACCTGGCAGTGTCGATCTTCACGTCTTCTTCAACAGTCTTTAAAAGATATTCCTTAGCTTCTTCGGAGGTAAATCCTGAGATTCGTTCGAGTTCCTTAACCCGCTCTTCTGTGAGCCGCGAAACTTCCGCTTTCTGCTTTTCAAGATCGCTTTCTCTGGACGAGCACGCCTGTTCTCTCTTCTCTACGGCATCCAGCTTCTTATCGAGGTTGGATTCCTTCTGCTCGATCCTGCGCTCGTTCCTTTGGATTTCAGAGCGGCGTTCCTTGATCTCCCGGTCAAGCTCCTGTCTGGTTTTCACAGACTCCTCCTTGACCTCGAGAAGGGATTCGCGCTTCTTATTCTCCGCGGTCTTGACTGCATCATCGATGATCTCTCTCGCCTTGGCTTCCGCTGTCTGGATCTTCCCGTCCGCTTTGTTCTGCTGCACCTTTTGGGCAACAATCCAAGTCACCAGCGCCGCTGCCACCGCCGCGATCAGAGCACATACGATGTATGTCACATACGGCACACAAACACCTCCTTATTCAGTTTTTATTGTAAAATATAACAAGACAAAAATAAAATCTGCCATAATCTACAACATTTTGATTCTATACGTTTCGGGGGGTTATGTCAAGCAGGGATTCGCTTGTGGAATTCGAATTGTTACCGTTTCGTTACTGTTCACACCCCAATGTCAGTAACTTAAGCCCAAAACCTACCTCGGAGCGCGAGTAAGAGGGCCCCGGACCGAGCACGGGGGGACCGTTGTTTCCCGGGAGGCCGTAATTAACGCGGGGCCCCCGCGCACAGAGTCTGGGAGATGGCTTACGGAAGCGA
>JAFSXC010000091.1 GCA_017450105.1 Lachnospiraceae bacterium
GACGATGATGAACGCGATCCTGACCAGAGCGGACCAGCTCAAGGAAAACGGGATTGCGGTAACGCTGCAGATCATGCTGGACTACGGGAAAAAGGCCGTCGGAAACGGGAAAACGGAGACCGCTCCGATGGTCCATTCCAAGGCCAGGAAAAACGGCCAGTTCCTCTATTCGTGGGAGAACAGGGAAAAGGAAGGCCGGGAGATGATCGAGGCCATGTTCAGCTATATTTCCGAGGCCCTGATGATGGGAGGAATGCCCCATATTTCCGAGGTGATCTTGGGGAATGAGGTGAATTCGTACAAGGCTTACCAGTACAAGGGAAGCATGTCGAAAAAGGAGTTTTATACCTCCTACGCCGAGACCTACCGCCTGCTCTACAACAGCGTAAAATCCATGAATCCGAAGGCCCGGGTCTTTATCTGCCTGGACCACGGCTGGAACGAGAATCCCTACGGTTATCCCGCGAGGTCCTTTCTGACCGAGTTTAATAAAAGGCTCAGGGCCATCGACCAGGGCATCCACTGGGATCTTGCCTTCCACCCCTACGCGAACCCGCTGGAGCTTACCGAGTTCTGGAACGGAAAAGGGGCGACGGATTCGCTGAATACAAAATACATTACAATGAAAAATATCAATGTTTTAACGCGCTATCTGGACAGCAGCTTCCCCTATGCGCATCTGATCCTGTCGGAGCTCGGCTATACCTCCGGCGACGGGTCCGAGGCGGCCCAGGAGCTGCAGGCGGAGGCCTTAAGAAGGACGTATCAGGCGGTACAGACGAACGCCAAGATCGATTCCGTCATGATCCGTTCGTATTACGATGATCCGAACGACGGGATCCTGATGCTGGGACTGAAATTTGCCGATGGGCGGGAAAAGAAGGCTTATCAGGTATGGAAGGAACTGTAAAAAGGAGGTAGAAAAATGGAAGTATTTTACATCGTCAATTACATCAAATTAAACCCCTTCGGGGAGGATCTGGAACAGACCGAGCGGGTGACGGTCCAGTATCTGATCTCGATGCTGACGGATAAGTCCGTTGTCGTACTCAGCGCTACCAGAGTGAATCCCGCGAGATGACGAAAAAAATCAATTTCAAAGACATCGGCATGATCCTCCTGGGCTCCACGATCATGACCGTAGCGGTGCGCTATGTTCTGGACCCCGCCGGCCTGGTTACCGGCGGGGTTTCGGGTCTTTCGATCGTTGTGAAGGACCTGGGAGCGCGCTTCGGCTGCAATATCCCGTTATGGGTCAGCAATGTGGTCCTGAATATCCCGATCTTTCTGTTTGCCCTGAAAACAGAAGGCCTGAGGGGGATTCTCAGGGCTCTATTAAGCTGGGTTACCATGTCCGTCGAGCTGGTCTTCTTCCCGGACCTTTCGCTGCCCCACGATAATCTTCTGCTTGTTTCTCTTTACGGCGGGGTACTGTTCGGTGCGGGGACCGGGATCCTTTTATCGGTCCATGCAACGAGCGGCGGTACGGATATGCTGGCCAGCTCGATGATCCATTTTGCCGCGGGAAGGCGGCTGGATCGGACGAAGAAAAACCGGGCCTCCAGGATCTTCCGCCAGATCAGCTACGGAACGCTGATCGCGATTTTGGACGGGATCGTGGTCGTTGTCGGAGCCTTTGTTTTTTCCATTGAACATACGCTTTACGCGCTGATCTCGATCGTGGTTATGGGAAAGATCACGGACCTGATCGTAAACCGCGGTACGGCCGCCAGGATGCTGATGATCATTTCCGAAAAAAACGAGGAGATCGCGCAAACGGTGATGAAGGAGCTGGACCGCGGAGTGACCTCGCTTCATGCGACGGGAATGTACAGGAACGAGGACCGGACCGTGCTCTTATGCATCTGCGGACGGCGGGAGCTCGTAGAGATAAAGGATATTGTAAGACAATATGACCGCAACGCCTTTTTCGTGATCGGAAATGTGAACGAGGTGCTGGGGGAAGGTTTTATCGAAAACTGGAGTTAGGTGCTTATGAACATTCTGATTATTTTGATTCTGGTGGCCCTTCTGATCGGGGTGATGTTTCTTATGTGTTCGGTGATCGCGAAAATAATCGTCTTCGGAAGGCGTCAGACCCTGGAGGAATCCTGGGAATGGCAGATGCTGAATGTGCCGGGGGCAAGGCACTTTAAGAAGGAGGACTTCGAAAACTATACCGTGACAGGGTATGGAGGGGTGCTGCTTCATGCCGCGGTGCTTTACGCAAAGAAGGACAAAAACCGCTGGATCATCATGGCCCACGGCTATACGGATACACGTTACGGGATGCTGAAATACATCCAGTTTTTTCATAAGCTGGGCTTTCACTGCGTGGTCTATGATGAGCGGGGCCATGGAGAAAATGCGCCCTGCCCCTGCAGCTTCGGGATCCGCGAGGCTAAGGACCTGATGGCGGTGATCGAGGATCTGCATCAAAGGAAGGGAGACCGGATCCGCCTCGGTCTGCTCGGAGAATCCTTAGGCGGCGCCACGGTTCTGACTGCGCTTCAGTATAAGCCGCGGGTGGATTTCGTTGTGGATGACTGCGGCTTTGCCGATATTATTCCGATCCTGAAGGCGGGCCTCCGCCGCTCCCGTGTTCCCTCCTTCCTTGTTTACCCTGCTTCCCGTATGGCAAAGCGTAAGTACGGAGAGAGCTTTACGGCGGCCAGACCCGTGGATCATGTCAGGAATAATACGATCCCGCTTCTCATCATCCACGGCGCCGAGGACAACTTTATTCCCTGCGAACACAGCCAAATGATAAAGGCGGCTGCGAAGGGCTACGCGGAGCTCCATCTGATTCCCGAAGCGGGCCATGCCGGAAGCGCCATAAAGGCGCCGGATCAGTACCTGGAGATCCTCCGAAACTTCCTGAAAAAACCGGAGGGGGGAGATTGCGGGGATATATGAAGCGTGATATAATCAAGACATCTTGTTTATGCAGAAACGGACGGTAAAATTGGATGAATGAGTTTGCGGATGAGAGACTGAATATTAAGAGAAAGGTTCTGGTGGTTGACGACGAGATCGTGAACCGGCAGATGCTCGGAAAGATCCTCGGAGAGGATTACGAGGTCCATTATGCCTCCAACGGAACGGAGGCTCTGGAAAAGCTTAGGGATGAGAGCGGACTGATCTCTCTTATGCTGTTGGATCTGATGATGCCGGAGAAGGATGGCTACGCCGTGATGGAGGAGATGAAGGCGGATAAGGAGCTGGCTTCGATCCCCGTGATCGTTCTGACCTCGGAGCGGGCGGCGGAGGTACAGAGTCTCCAAAAGGGTGCCGTGGACTTTATTCCGAAGCCCTACGATATGCCCGAGGTGATCAAGGCCCGGGTTAAGCGTTCCATCGAGCTTTCCGAAAAGACCAATGTGATCAACGCCACCCAGAGCGACGCGTTGACCGGCCTGTTTAACCGCGAGTATTTTTACGAATACGTCGGTCTTTTAGACCATTATAATCCCGACATAAAAATGAACGCATTGGCGGTGAATATTAACCGCTTCCATCTGATCAACGACATGCGCGGCCGGAAATTCGGAAATGATCTTCTGATCGCCATGGCGGACGCGATCCGTTCCCTTGTCCGCGAGGAGCACGGAATTGGCTCCCGGATCGATTCGGATTCGTTTTTCCTGTATCTTCCGGTCCATAAAACGCCGGAGGAGATCCTTACGGTTCTTGCGAACGGAACGGAGGCCTATCTCGATAATCCGAGATCCCGGATAAGGCTTGGTGTGTATGAAAGCGCAGACCGGGCCCTGGAGCCGGAGCGGCGCTTTGACCGCGCGCTGATGGCCTGTAACAGTATCCGAAAGAACTATTCGACCCAGATCGCTTATTATGACGAGGTGATGCATAAGGACGAGGCCTTTTCCGAGCGCCTGATCAACGATATCGGAAAGGCTCTTGAGGAAAAGCAGTTCTGCGTATTCTACCAGGCGAAGTTCGCGATCCAGGAGGAAAAGGACGTTATGAGCAGCGCGGAGGCGCTGATCCGCTGGAAGCATCCGGATCTGGGCATGATCCGGCCGGACCAGTTTATTCCGCTGTTCGAGGAAAACGGTCTTGTGCAGAAGCTGGACCGCTTTGTGTGGAGAGAATCCGCCGCCCAGATAAAGGCCTGGAAGGATAAATTCGGTATTGTGATCCCGGTCTTGGTAAATGTCTCCAGGATCGATCTTCTGGAGACGGATTTTATCGATGAGATCTCGGGGATCGTAAGGTCGAACGGGCTGAACAACGAGGATCTTCTTCTGGAGGTGACCGAGTCGGCGTATACGGAAAACTCCGAGCAGATCGTGGAGATAGTAAACAGGCTCCGGGGCCTCGGCTTTAAGGTGGAGATGGATGATTTCGGCTCCGGCTATTCGTCCTTAAATATGCTCTCCTCTCTTCCGATCGATGCGCTGAAGCTGGATATGGGCTTTATCCGGAATATTCATAATAACGACAAGGATATGAAGATGGTGGAGCTTATGATGGATATCGCGGATTTCCTGTCCGTCCCGGTGATCGCCGAGGGCGTGGAGGAGGAGGAGCAGTACCGGCTTTTAAAGGACGCCGGGGTGGATCTGATCCAGGGTTATTATTTCTCCAAGCCGGTACCGGCGGAGGAGTTTGAATATATGATAAGGGAAAGAGTGGACTCTCTGAAGGAGCGCGAAAAATGATCACGTTGGACGTTTTGAAGGAATTCGGAGCGAATACGGATGAGGGCATGGAGCGGTGCTTAAATGAGGAGGGCTTTTACCTGAGCCTGATCCCCACTGCGCTGGAAAAGGAGGGGTATTTAAAGATCG
Organism: Lachnospiraceae bacterium; assembly: GCA_017450105.1. GTDB lineage: Bacteria > Bacillota > Clostridia > Lachnospirales > Lachnospiraceae > RUG12461. The sequence continues at coordinate 4,812 of JAFSXC010000091.1, forward strand.
AGGATTCGATAAAGGCCGGAAAGCTGGATGAGGCCTTTGAGGCGGCCCACGCGTTAAAGGGTGTGCTTTCGAATCTGGCGCTTAGTCCGATCTTAAAGCCGGTAAGTGAGATAACGGAGCTGCTTCGCGCCCGTACGGAGACAGATTATGAGCCGTACTTAAATACCATGTGGGAACAAAGGGATAAACTCGCAGCATATATCTGAACGGGGGTTGGGAATGAAAAAGATTCTGATCGTTGACGACCAGCACAGAACCTTAAAAATGACAGCGCATATTCTGTCCACGCAATACCGGACGGTCTGTGCCTTTTCCGGCAAAGAGGCGATTGAGATGTACAGGACCGAGCGGCCGGATATGGTCTTGACGGATCTGCATATGCCGGAGATGTCCGGCTTTGAGCTGCAGAATACGCTTCAGGATATGTACGCGGAGCATATCCCGATCATGTTCATGACCGCGGACGGAACGGACGAAAACGAGAGCCAGAGCTTCGAGAACGGAGCGGTGGACTTTATCCGGAAGCCCTTCCGTGCCGATGTGCTGCTTCGCAGGGTACAGAATATTCTCGAAAATGCCGAAAAAATACAGGGCTTAAAGCGCGCTGCGGAGACGGATCCGATGACGGGGCTTCTGAACAAGGCCTCCTCCCAGGCGGAGATCTCGATCCTGTGCCGGGAATCCGACGGGGCGCTGATGATGATCGATCTCGATTCCTTTAAGCTGGTGAACGATCTTTACGGCCATGCGATGGGCGATAAGGTTCTGATCCGCTTTGCCGAGATTATCCGCTCGGCCATCCGGTCCAACGACCTGGCCGGCCGTATGGGTGGGGACGAATTTATTACCTTCTGCCAGCATATCCGGGACGAGGATGTGATCACGGAAAAGACGGCCTATATTAACGAGGAGCTGATAAAGTGCGCCAAGGAGCTTATGGGGGAGGATATGACGATCCCGCTCGGAGCTTCTGTCGGAGCGGTTCTGGTCCCGCGGGAGGGAACGGATTTTCTGGCGCTGTTTACGAAGGCGGATAAGGCGCTGTACCAGGTAAAGCAGAACGGAAAGCATGGCTGCGCCATCTACTCGGACGAGGAATATGAGGAGGACGAGGAGGTCACCTTATCCGGGATCGCCGCGGAAATGTCGGTTCTTTCGGAGCGGAGTGTGGGACGCGGAGCCTTCGGTCTTCCCTACGATAAGTTTCAGTTGATCTACCGCTTCCTGACCCGGGTATATATCAATTACCAGAGGGAAAACCATATGATCCTGTTTTCCCTGAAGCGCCAGGACGCGCCGGAAAAGCTTCATAAGGAAGCGATGGAAAAGCTTTACGAGGTGATCTGCGGATCGCTTCGGGCCAGCGATGTGGTAACGCAGCGGGGAGGAAAAGCTGTGCTTGTGCTTCTCCTTGAGGCCAATAAAAATAACAGCCGCATGGTGGTGGATCGTGTGCTTTCCAGATGGAAGCAGACAAACTATCCGGAGGAGGTTGTCTATGAAATGGAAACAATTCGGCTGTAACTGAGGGGACAAAATGGCGGTTACGTATTACAACAACTATACACCGGTTGGGGATGTTCTGGTTCTGGCGATCATCCTCGTTTTTGAGATACTGATTCGTACCGCCTTTATCAGCAAGACCAAAAACTTTCTGATCTTTAAGCGGATGCTGGCGCTGCTTGTACTTGCAGCTATTACAGACATGCTGTTCCACATTACCTTAAATCTCCTGGGTACTGTGCCCCCGGCGATCCCACTTCTCTTCCGCTTTTTGTACCATGCCTGTCTTTACGGGAATCTCTTTCTTTATGTGCTCTATATGAAGGAGCCTCTGCAGCTTGACCGCAGGGCGGATTATACCTTCCATATGATCGGTGTATTCGGACTGATCTTCTTTATCGCCATCGATATTCTAAGTACCGTTTTCCGCTTCGGCTTTTATATTGACGCGAAAAACGAGATCCATAAGGGACTGAATCTGTTTCCTCTGGGCTACATCTTCTTCGTCGTGCTTCTTTTTGCCATTCTTATCATGCACAGGACCAGGGTTTATCAGAAGGTGGTTACCGGAATTCTTTTTACCTGTCTGGTATCGGTTCTGATCATGTTTGTCCAGGGGATTTACGGCCAGTCCTCCTATACCGTCGCCTCGTTTCTGTTCCCGGCCTTTGCCATCCTGTACCTGATCCACTCCAATCCTTACGATATCGAGCTCGGAACGGTGAACGCGGATGCCTTTGAGGATATGGTTGCCTACTATTACCACAGAAAAGAAGAGCTTCTTTTCATGAGTCTGTACATGCATGATTTTGATCATCAGGGCATGCGCTATCCCGAGGAGATCCAGAAGACCATCCGCTATTTCTCGAGCCGTTATTTCCGCGGAGCGACGCTGTTTCTGATCTCCGGAGGCCACATGGTATTCGTGGCGGAAACCGTAAAGAATCCGAAGTATAAGAAGCTGGCCCAGGCCATGCTGGATAACTTCCTGAAGGAGTATCCGAAATACCGCATCGATTACAAGATCATCGTTGCTCTGTCCGTGGACGAACTTAGCGCGCAGAACGACTACGTCGGGCTGTTCCAGTATACGCATAACCGCCAGCCCCAGAACTCCATCCGCCATCTTGAGAAGAAGGACATCGACTATTACCGGGAGCATAAATATATTCTCCAGCAGATGCAGGATATCCAAAAAAAGGGAAATATGGAGGACGAAAGGGTCGAGGTCTACTGCCAGCCGGTTCTGAATATCCGGACCGGAAAATTCGATACGGCAGAGACACTGATGCGGCTTCAGCTCAAGGATACCGGCATGGTATTCCCGGACCGGTTTATTCCGATCGCGGAAAAGCACAACTGCATCCATGGCCTGAGTCTGATCATTTTCTCCAAGACCTGCAGGGCGATCCGTTCCCTGATGGAGGAGGGATACAATATTAAACGGATCTCCGTGAACTTCTCGATGCTGGATGTGCGCGAGGAGGACTTCTGCTCTTCGATCCAGCGCATTGTCCAGGAGAACAATATCCCCTTTGACAAGGTCGCGATCGAGCTTACGGAGAGCCAGAATGAGAAGGACTTCATGATCGTAAAGGAAAAGATCAGCGAGCTGAAGAACAGCGGGATCAAGTTCTACCTCGACGATTTCGGTACCGGTTATTCGAACTTCGACCGGATTTTGGAGCTCCCCTTCGATATCGTAAAGTTCGACCGGTCGCTTGTGATCGCCAGCAGCGCGGATTCCCGGTCGGAAACGATGGTCTCCCATCTTGCCAATATGTTTAACGCGATGAATTATTCCGTTCTCTATGAGGGAGTTGAGGACGAGACCGATGAGGAGAGATGCAAACGGATGTACGCGAAGTACCTGCAGGGCTACCGCTACTCCCGTCCGATCCCGCTCATGGAGCTTTCGCAGTATCTGGAGAAGCTCGGATAATACAGGAAAACAGGGGCCGCTGAGATCAGCGGCCCTTTTTGTCGGCAGAACAATAGAACGATAGAATGATATAGTAAGATAGCGAGTTAGTGAATTAGTGAATTAATGAGCTGATCGAACGTTGCGGGATTATTCCGTTTCCGTCTCCGCTTCGGTATCCACCTCTCCTTCGATCTCCTCGTCATCCTCCCAGTCGGGGTAATCCGATTCGTCGTAATCCCAGGTTGCGTCCTTTTCCTGAATAATGTCTTCATCGGCGATCAGACGGTTTCCGTTGTTGTTTGTGATCGGCGGCTTATCGGAGGAGGCGCCGGTTTCGGCAGCGGCCGGAGCAGCGGTTTCTGTGGAGGCTGTTACATCGCCTGAGTCGGACGAGTCCTCTTCCACCTTCGTGAAAAACAGATCCCAGGCTGTCTTTTCCTTATTGTCCGTCCAGATCAGAGAGTCCTCCTGGATCAGGAAGGAGCCCGAGCCGTCCGTGTAATCCGGTTCCCTCTCCGGAAGCTCGCTAAGCTCCGCTTCGGAGAGCTCGGACCGGGCTTCCAGATCCTCGTCGGTCACGGGGGGGCTGGTAGTTTTCACCGCTTCGGAATAGACCAGAAGATTCGGATTCGTCGCGTCCGTTCTGGCATTCATCTTCCAGTTGTAGGAGATTTCCAAATTTTCTCCCTCATATCCGGTAATCGTTATCTCATAGGGAGCTTTTTCGTTCTCCATATTCGTCCCGATCACAATCGAATAGAAGGCGGACGCATCCTCCGTGGAAGCGCTCCAGACACCGATAAAGTCCTCGTTCGTTGGGAGCGGATAGCCCTCATCGGAAGGAGTAATATCCATCTCGGAAAAGTCGGCCTTTTCCAGAAGCGCATTCATTTTTGTCGTCGGAACGGAGGTCACCTCCGTCGTACTCTTCTCGCCGCAGGCGGCCAGGGAAAGAGCGAGGAAGGCCGACATAACTGTGATGATCAATGGTTTTCTTTTCATGGGAGTCCTTTCTTTTCCTTTTTTATCCCGCATTCTTTAATTCGTCAAGCGAAACCTGCCGGATTTCAGGAGCGTTCCGTTTTATGTTCTCGTCCTGGGTGGCTATGATCAGCGTTATTCCCTGGGAATGGGCGATCTTAAACAGCCGCAGAAGCTCCAGGGAATTCTGGGGATCCAGGTTTGCCGTGGGCTCATCCGCCAGCAGGACGGAAGGGTTATTTACCAGCGCCCGGGCCAGACAGACTCTCTGCTGCTCGCCGCCGGAGAGCTCTGCCGGCATCCGTTTATGGAGATTTGCCAGCCCGAGGAGCTGCAGGAGCTTATTGATCTTGCCGCTGGCGTCCTTCCTGCTTCCGCCCGCCA
>JAFSXC010000092.1 GCA_017450105.1 Lachnospiraceae bacterium
AAGAAGTAAGTCGGCCTCCGCCCTGCAGAGTGTTTTCCGAAGGCGTCCTGACTCGGAAAATGCTCTGCGGGGCGGAGACCGACGCATTTCGCCATAGTCCCCCCGGCGCGGCCCAGCCAATAAGTTTATTCCGGCCACGCCCTGCCAAGAAAGTAAGTCGGCCTCCGCGCAACCCGAGCTCAGCTCCGATGCCGATCCAGCTCATACCGCGACCGCATAGCCACCGCATTCATTAATTTATTGAAGCGGTCCTCCGTATCGGTCCCCTCGACAACCACATCAATCGAAGCCGCCATATCATCGATCAGCCGGTCATTAATATCATCCCGCATAGCCCGCAGGATCTGATACTTCTCATTGGAGGACTTGGAATCCAGGAAGGCCTCCAGCCGCATCTGGGTCTCTGCAGAAACGCCCAGCTCCGCGTAAGAGTCATTCTGTGCCGGAACAGCAGGAACAGGAACCGCTGCGGGCCCAATCGTATTGGCAGAAGGCTGTACCTGTGCAGGAGCCGTTCTCTGCGGTACAGCCGCCTGCGGAAGCGTTCTCTGTACCGTCTGTACCGGCTGCACCGACTGTGTCGCCTGCGTCTGCCGCACCTGCTGAGGAGCCGGCTGCCTCACGGCCTGAGGCTGCTGTACGGTCTGCCGCTGAGCCGTCTGCTTTTCTTCCCCTCTGAACCGGTTCCAGATATAGCTCTTGACCACCGCGATCAGCTTCTCATAGCTCATTGCCGCCGTATCGATACAGAAGTCGTAGTTATGGGCATCGTACCATTCCCGCCCGGTATAGTATTTGTAGTAGTTGGCCCGGTATTTATCAATCTTTTCGATCCGCTCCAGAGCCTCCCCGCGGCCGATCCCCTCCTGCCCCATAAGCCTCTTCACACAGTTCTCCTGCGAAGCATAAAAGAACAGCCGTAAAACTCCGTCCCTGTCCTTCAGGATATAGTCCGCCGCCCGTCCGATAATAATACAGCTTTCCGTATCCGCCAGGTCACGGATAACCTTGGCCTGGTAGCGGAACAGGTTCTCGTCCGAGGTAAACTGATCCGAATCCGGAGGAAAGACCTCCCCGTTGTGATTCTTTTTTGCGATGGAAAAGATGGGAAGACTCTTTATGTTTTCATCCACCTTTCCGAACATTGCCTCATTGATCCCGCTCTCATCGGAAGCCATACGGATCAGCTCCCGGTCATAGCAATGGATCCCGAGCTCCGCGGCCAGCTTCTTCCCCAGGGTTCTGCCGCCGCTCCCATAGCTTCTCGCAATGGTGATCACCAGTCTCTGCATTTTTTCTCTCCTCTTTCTCCTCTAACGGAGGCTACGACGCCAGATAAGCCTTGCGGACAGCCTCGTCGTTCAAAAGCTCACTCGCTTTTCCTTCTTTTACTATGGAGCCGGTTTCCAGCACATAGGCCCGGTCCGCGATCTGCAGCGCCTTGTTGGCGTTCTGCTCCACAAGGAGGACCGTCGTCCCGCCCCGTTTGATCTCTTCGATAATATGGAAGATCTCCTGCACCAGAATCGGGGACAGACCCATACTGGGCTCGTCCATCAGCATGATAATGGGCACGCTCATCAGAGCTCTTCCCATCGCGAGCATCTGCTGTTCCCCGCCGGACAGGGTCCCCGCAAGCTGGTTCTTCCGTTCCTCCAGCCGCGGGAAGCTCCGGTAGACCCGTTTGATCGAGCTCTCGATCTCGGATTTGTTATTTCTCGTAAAGGACCCGAGCTTCAGGTTCTCATAGACCGAAAGCTGGGAGAAGACTCTTCTCCCCTCCGGCACATGGGAGATCCCCATTTCCACCAGCTTATGACCCGGCACCTTCGTCACATCCTCGCCGCGGAAGATAATCCTTCCCGAGGCCGGCGTCAGCATCCCCGTAATGGTCTGCAGCGTCGTCGTCTTTCCGGCGCCGTTGCTGCCGATCAGGGCAATGACCTCTCCCTCGCCGACGGTAAAGGAAACGTTTTTGATCGCCTGGATCACGCCGTAGTATACATTTAAGTTTTCAACCTCTAAAAGAGTATTCATAATTATTCCCCAAGATAGGCCTTCACAACCTGATCATTCTGCAAAACCTCTTTTGTATTCCCCGACAGGAGCTCCTGGCCGAAGTTCAGAACCGTTATCCTTTCGCAGATTCCGGAAACCAGACGCATATCGTGCTCGATCAGAAGGATCGTCATATCGAAATGGTCCCGGACGAAGCGGATCGTCTTCATCAGCTCCTCTGTTTCGTTGGGGTTCATACCCGCCGCCGGCTCATCCAGAAGCAAAAGCACCGGATTGGTCGCCATGGCTCTCGCGATCTCCAGCTTCCGCTGGGCCCCGTACGGGAGGTTGTTTGCAAGCGTTTCGGCATCCTTTTCCAGACCGAAGACCGAAAGCAGCTCCATAGCCTTTTCGTTCATGGCCTTTTCCTTCGCAAAGAAGGCCGGGAGCCTTAAGATCCCCGTCAGCGTCGAATAGGATATGCTTTCATGCAGTCCCACCTTAACATTATCCAGAACGGACATCTCATGGAACAGACGGATATTCTGGAAGGTCCGGGCGATCCCCGCATGGCTGATCGCGGTCGTGCTCATCCCGGTCAGGTTTCTTCCGTTCAGAAGGAAGGTCCCCTGCGTCGGCTTATACACTCCGGTCAGCATATTAAACACCGTTGTCTTACCCGCGCCGTTGGGCCCGATCAGTCCGTACAGCTCGTTCTTTTCGATCGAAAAGGAAAGATCATCCACAGCCCTTAAGCCTCCGAAGGAGATCCCGAGGGACTTTACCGTAAGCAGACTCATGGTCTCTCCTCCTTTCTCCTCTTAAACCGTTCCTTCAGCCGGCTCCTGAAATCAATGGCACCCGGCGCCCAGTTAAAGAGCATCATCGCGATCAGAAGCACCGCATAGATCAGCATGCGGTAAGAGCTTAAGCCGCGCAGCACCTCCGGAAGCAGTGTCAGGATCACGGCGGCAATGATGGAGCCGCGGAAGCTTCCGAGACCTCCAAGGACGACGAAGACCAGGATCAGGATCGACATATTGAAATCGAATTTGGAAGCCGTCAGCGACGATACGTAGTGGGCGTACATAACACCCGCCACCCCGGCGATGGCCGCCGAGATCGAGAAGCCGATCAGCTTATACTTTGTCACGTTAATTCCGACGGACTCCGCGGCGATGCGGTTGTCGCGGATCGCCTGGATCGCGCGCCCGGTCCTGGAATTGACTAAAAACGTTACCACGACGAGCGTCAGGATCAGAAGGATCACACCGTTTGTAAAGGTGGTCGCATGGGGCGTTCCGATAATTCCCTTTGCGCCGTCCACGATCATCTTTCCGGTCTCCGGATCCAGACTTTCCTGGTTGGAATTGATCAAAGCGATGTGGATCCCGTCCTTGTCCTTTCCGATAAAGAGAACGTTCAAAATTCCCTTGATGATCTCACCGAAGGCCAGGGTTACGATGGCCAGATAATCTCCCTTCAGACGAAGCACCGGAATACCGATCAAAAAGCCGAACAGACCCGCCATCACCGTCCCGAGGATCAGCCCGATAAAGAACCGGAGCCCCACCGAGGGAATCGCATCCGCCGCGGCGTTCGTAAAGGCCGCCGACGTAAAGGCACCAATGGACATGAAGGCCGCGTGGCCGATTGAAAGCTCTCCGAGGAAGCCGACGCACAGGTTCAGGCCCACGGCGATGATCGCGTAGAAGCATAATTCGGGCATCAGATTTTCCAGCGAGCTCGAAAGCACACCGGTAACCGACAGGATCTGGATCACAATGAACACCACCAGGATCCCCAGGATCGTATGCACCATTTTACGGATAGGCAGGGACATTTTTTCTCTGAGTTTTTTCATGGCCGCCACCTACACCTTCTCCCGCATGGGCCGTCCGAAGAGGCCGCTGGGTTTTACAAGCAGAACGATGATCAGTACCGCGAACACAATGGCGTTCGCAAGCTGTGAAGAAATATAGGCGCTGGACAAAATCTCGATCACGCCGAGCAAAAGGCCTCCGAAAAACGCTCCGGGAATCGAACCGATCCCGCCGAAGACCGCGGCTGTAAAGGCCTTGATCCCGGGAAGGGAACCGGTATACGGGGTAAGCTGGTTGTACTGCGAGCATAAAAGCACCCCGGCGATCGCCGCAAGGCCCGAGCCGATGGCAAAAGTCAGGGAGATCGTTCCGTTCACATTGATCCCGCACAGCATGGCGGCGTCCTTATCCTCCGAAACCGCCAGCATCGCCTGGCCCTGCTTTGTTTTCTTAATAAAGAGCATCAGGAAGATCATGATCAGGATATTTGCCACAATGGACATCACCGTGGTTCCCGCGATCACAAGCTGGCCGCCGAAGAGATTCAGCGCCGGCAGGGTAATCACGTTGGGGAAGATCTTCGGGTCCGCTCCGAAGAACAGAAGCGCCAGATTCTGAAGCAGATAGCTGACGCCGATGGCTGTGATCAGCACCGCAAGGGACGCGGCACGACGCAGCGGCTTATAGGCCACCTTCTCGATCGCGATCCCGAGGAAGGTACAGACAACCACGGAAATAAGCACAGCCGCCGGAGCAGGGATCCCCGCTCCGGTTACTGCGTAATACACCACGAAGCTGCCGATCATAATGACATCTCCGTGTGCAAAATTCAACATTTTGGCTATGCCGTAGACCATGGTATAGCCCAGGGCCATGATGGCATAGATACTTCCCAGGCTGATGCCCGAGATCAGAAATGATAAGAAGCTCATCCTTTAATTACTCCGCCGAGACATAAACTCCGTTCATGATCACAACCGCCTTGGGATCCTTATTGACCGCACCGTTTTCATCCCAAACCATCGCATCTCCGGTCAGTCCCCCTTCATAGGTCAGGGTCTTCATCTGCGTCTTCATCAGGTTGCAGAGATCGGAGGTCGACATATCCGGGGTGGCCTTTCCGGCCTCAAGCGCTGCTTTGATAATGTAGATCGCGTCGTAGGCATCCGCGCCGAACTGGTTCGGAACATCCTTGTACTTCGCCTGGTAGGTATCCACAAAGCTCTTGGCATCCGGAGCATCCGCGGAGAACGGAGTAAGGAGCATAACACCCTCTGCCAGAGAGGTATCAAAGCCCTCAAGCGTCAGGATCCCGTCCATGCCGTCCACGCCGAAGAAGGTCGGATAATACCCCTTCTTGTCCGCTTCGGATAAGATCAGGGAAGCCGCTTCATAATAGATCGGAAGGAACACAAGGTCCGCGCCCGCGTCCATCGCCTTCTGGATCTGGGTCGAGAAATCAGTCTTGGTATCCTCGGTAAAAGCGGTATCGCTTACGATGTTTAAGCCTCTCGCCTGGGCCTCGGACTTAAAGGTTGTGTAGATACCGGTCGAATAGGTATCGGAGCTGTTGTAGATAATGGCGATTCCGGATTCGGAGAGTCCGTGCTCGTCGATGTACTGGGCCGACTTCTTTCCCTGGTTCGGGTCGGTAAAGCAGACCTGGTATACATTGTCGTTATCCGAGATCACATCCTCGGAGGATGCGGACGGCGTAATCTGGAACATATTATCCGCCGCTGTCTCGGTCTTAACCGCCAGACAGGGAGTCGTGGTTACCGTTCCCATCAGGATCTGCATTCCCCAGTCCTTTAAGGTATTATAGGCGTTTACGGACTTCTCCGCGTCGTGGGTATCGTCCTCGAAGCGGTACTCGACCTGGTAGCCGTTGATTCCGCCGGCCGCGTTGATCTCGTCCACGGCGATCTGGGCCGCGTTCATGACCGCTGAGCCGTAGATGGCTGCGCCGCCGGTCGTGGGTCCGATGCCGCCGATGTAGAATTTGTCACTTCCTCCCTGTTTTCCGCAGCCTGCAAGCATGGTCACGCCAAGCGCCACGGACAGGCCTGTTGATAAGATGCGTTTCCAGTTTTTCATAATACTCCTCCTTATTTTTCGGTCTTATTTATTAAAGGGCGCTCTTAGACCGTAAGAGCGCCCTTGTTCCTTGGCTATTCTATTACTAGCTATTCTTATTGTCAAGTTTCAGTTATGAATGTACGCATCGATCCCGTCCGCGATCCCCCTCGCAATCTTCCACTGATATTCCTCGGTAGCCATCAGAGCGTCCTCATTAGGATTTGACATATAGCCCATTTCGACGATCGTGACAGGAACCGAGGCCCAGTTGATCCCGGACATCGAATCCGTCTCCCAGACGTATTCTCTCCTGCAGCCCGTAGCCGCCACCAGATGATCCAGGATCTGTGTCGAAAGCGCCTTCGAAGCGGATGCAAGATTTCCGTTGTAGGGATTCCCCGGCGTCTGGCAGATCGTCATCGCACCGTTCACACCGGAATCCCCCGATCCGTTCGCATGGATCCGGACAAAGGCCGCCGCCCCGGCGTTGTTCGCGATCGCCGCCCGTTCGGCGTTGCTGATATTCACATCATTGGATTCCCGGACCATCAGCACCTGATATCCCCTGTTTATCAATTCTTCTTTTAACTTCATAGAAACCATCAAAGTAAGCTGGTATTCGGCAAGCCCGCTCACAACGCCGGAGGTACCGCTGGCCACCTTTGCCTTCGTTTCCGAGGCGCCGGGCCCGATGGGCTCCGGATCGGGATTTCCATGGGACTGATGTCCCGCGTCGATGCAGATCAGCCTTCCGTTTCCGACAGCCGCCGGCTTTTCTTCTGTTTCGGTCTCCGTTTCGGTTTCTGTCTCAGTCTCCGTTTCGGTCTCGGTCTCCGTTTCCGTCTCCGCTTCGGTCTCGGTTTCGGCCTCCGTATCCTCCAGCATAAGGAGCTCGCCGTCCAGGCCGGCCCCGGCAGCCGCGTCATTGCTGTCTGAGGCTTCCTCCTCCTTTGCTCCGATTACCGCATGCAATACGACGGGATTATGATCCGAAGCATGGAAGCTTGTATCGATGGTATAAAAGGACGCGACCTCCACGTTCGGAGACACGATAAAGCCGTCCACCAGATAATACTGGAAGTCGTCCGGATCCGTTCCCTCGAGCGGCCGGTCCAGAGAGCGGCAGCTCGGGCTCGTCTCATCCATCAGAAACTGCCAGTCCTCATACTCCTCCGTATTCAGTACACCGGGCTTCCAGACGCCCTCCCGCACCGGGTAGGCATCTGTATTCACATTGGAAAAGGTCTGGTTAAAATCCCCGCCGGCGATGACGTAGTTTCCCTTTTCGTATTCCTCCGTAAGAAGGCCCATCAGAAGCTTTGTCTGGGCTTCTCTTCCCTCTCCGTCGTCGTAGGCCTCCAGATGAAGATTAACGATCACAAGCTCCTTCCCGGTTTCCCCAATCGGGATCCGCTGCGTCAGAAGACACCGCTTAAAGTTAAACGGACGGACCGGCCAGGAATAGGGAACCGGCAGCTGGATCCGTTCGGCCTCCTTTACCTCATACCGGGACTCGGTCAAGAGGCCCGCGTCCACCTTTCCGATGGGCGGTATCGGATAGGGAATGAAGCTCACCTTCAGATTATTTGCAAAGGCCTGTATGCTGGCGGGAAAAGCATCCCGCAGCAGCGCGGTCTCGTCCACCCGGTGGGACCGGACGGAGCTTCTGTCCACCTCCTGAAAAAGGGCGATGTCCGGCTCGATCTCTTTGGCCTCCAGCGTCAGGATCTCCTCCATATTGGACAGTACCCGGTCTTTATCCGCCGTATAGACACTCTTTCCCCCGTCCATGAAGAAGTCCGCATTGTCCCCGAGCGCCCCGTAGCCGATATTCCAGGTACTCAGGACGATTTCGTCTCCCTCCGAGAGGAACCCTACTCCGTTTCCCTTCAGCTCGGCTTCTTCCACGTCCTTTGGCTTATACTCCGTCGCGGTCAGGAAGATCAGCATCCCACCGGCCAAAGCGCCCACCGCGATCAGAACCGCACACAGAATCTTTAAAAATCTTTTCATTTGACTTATGCCTCTTCACGGATTTTCATGGCCCGGAGGATCCCGGGTCCGTCATAGACGCGCTTTCCCGCGCCAATCCCGATTTTTTCAATAGTATAGCGTTCCGGCAGCCGCCTCCCGTCCGACAGTGAAGCCGCGATCGCCGCCCCGGTGGGGGTTACAAACTCTCCCTCCAACCCCATCGGGTGAAGAAGAAGCCCATGTTCCGAAACGATCCTGGCCACGGCAGGCACCGGCACCGGCAGAACGCCGTGCTGGCAGCGCACCGTTCCGAAGCCCTCATACAAAACAGAAACAATGGCCTTCGAGAAGCCCAGATCGTTCAGACACACAGCCGCCGCGGCGATATCCACGATCGAGTCCACCGCGCCCACCTCGTGGAAATGGACTTCCTCCTTCGGCCTTCCGTGGACAAAGCCCTCCGCCCCGGCGACAATGTCGAAAACGCCCAGGGCCAGCCGCTTTTCGTCATCGGACATCACGCTGTGGTCATAGATCTCCCGGATGTCCTTTAAGGTACGATGCTGATGAGGATGGTGGTGATGGGGATGCGCTTCCTCCGAGTGGGTATGCGTCCCGTCATGGGTATGCGTCATGTCATGCGTATGCGCTCCGTCATGGATATGTTCCTCTCTCCCGTAAAGATAGTCCATGTCATGATCATGATTCTCCTGCTCTAAAAGAACATCGAAATCCTTTGCCCGGATCCCGGATTTTTCCGTTTCCGAGATCCGGATTTCAAAGCCCGGAAGCGGCAGCGATTTCAGCACCGCCCGCAGCCTTTCCTCCGAGGCTCCGAGATCCAGAAGCGCGGCAGCCACCATGTCTCCGCTGATCCCGGAATAGCATTCCAGATACAGGCTCTTCCCTTTATCCATCGTTTTCTGTTTCACTCCTTTCCTGATACAGCTTCACAAAATCCGGCCGGCTGACGGGTCTGGAATAATAATAGCCCTGGAAATAATCCACGCCGAGCTTTTTCAGAAGCTCTACCTGCGCCCTTGTTTCCACACCCTCCACCAAGATCTGTTTTTTCAGCACCCTGATCATGCGGACGCTGTTCTCGAGAATGATACGTCCGCGTTCCGACCTCTCCGCCTCCCATAAAATACTCTTGTCGATCTTGATCACATCAAAGTCCAGACAGAATACGCTGTGCATATTGGAGTAGCCCGTTCCGTAGTCGTCCATCGAGAATTTGAAGCCGTTTTCCTTGAACTCACGGATCACCCGCTCCAGGATCGCGTAATCCCTCGCAGCCACCGATTCGGTGATCTCAAAATTCAGCATGGACGGACGGATCCGGTAATGACCTATGATCTCCTTCAGCTTCAGGACAAAGTCCTCCTGCATACACTGCACCACAGAGAGATTCACGTTTATATGGTGCATTCCGAGCTTCTCCGGAACACCGCTCTGTAAGAACCGGCAGACCTCCTGGACCACAAAGGCCCCGATCTCGTTGATGATGCCGTTCTGCTCCGCCACGGGGATGAATTCGTCGGGATAAAGCTCTCCGAGAACGCTGTCATGCAGCCGGATCAGCGCCTCCGCCGCGTAAAGCTTTTCTCCCCTTCCTTCATGCACGGGCTGGTAGAAGACCTCGAAGCTGTGCTCCTGCAGGCCCCTGTGCAGCGCCTCCTCGGCCTCTGCCCGGCGAAGCAGGATCTTCAGCCGTTCGCCGCTCACAAGAAGGCCCTCCTCCACCGGCGGCAGCGCCGCGTCACCCATCAGAAGCACCTCTCCGGTGGAGCTCATCTCCTCCTGAACAGCGGCATAGACAAGACGGTATTCCGGCCGCACCTCCGTCGCGCCCAGGGCAAAGGGCTCCTTCATTCTTTTCTCAACCACCTCCAGCAGGCCTTCGTCCATGGAAAGGATCATAAAGCCGTTGGGCGTTACCCGGTAGATCCGGTACCAGACCTCATTCTCCTTCAGGAAATCCGAAACCGCCTCCAGCAGGGCGTTGGATGCCGAAACTCCCTCCAGCAGAAGATAGGGTTCCCTGAGCCGGAGCCTTATGCATAAGGCGTACCGCTTCATCCCCTTACGGAAGATCTCATCCAGATCCAGGATCAGCGCGTTTCGGTTATATACCTCTGTGGTCGCATCGATACGGTCATCCTCGTTTTCCACCGAAAGCAGAAGTCCGGCCAGTCCGACCGCCTCTGCGAGCAGCTCGATCCGGATATTCGGAAACAGAAGCTGGATCAGGATCCCCAAAACGGTCAGCGTCACAAAATAGGAAATCGCGATCCGCCGCTTGACGGTCATGGCATACCAGTGGATGAGAAGCTGCAGGAAGCCGGCCGCCATATAAAACGCCGCCGCCACGTATACGAACATCTCTCCCATTCCCCGCACATGATCTCCGTCCGGCTTGACGTAATAGACGAAGTGGTGGAGAGGATTGGTAAGTACCATCAGCTCCGTAACGATAAAGGGCGCTGCCAGAGCGAGCCGCTTCGGCCAGTTCAGCCGGTCCGCCGCTCCGATCACCATCAGGATATAAGCGCAGAACAGAGGCGCCAGCGCCGTATGGGTCACAAAATAGAGATACCTGGACTTTTCGATCAAAACGAACGAGTCTGCCGACGGATTCCCGTGGTACCCTTCAAAGGCACGGACCATCATGAAGAAAGCCGAGAGGAGGATATCCACGGTCAGAAGCAGGAACATCCGGTTCTGTGGTTTGTGCCGTTGTCTCCGAAGGAGCGTGAACAAAATCACCAGAAGGCAGGTGGCAAAGGCAGAAACAAAGAAGCCGGCATCATTTACATCATGCATAAGCCCACCTCCCCGTTTTCGTCATGAAAGGAGCCCTGGATCAGCTCCACTCCCAGGCCCTTCAGGATCCTTGCCTGTTCCCCGGTACGGACGCCCTCGGCCAGAAGCCCCATTCCCATCTCCCGGATCATACGGATGTTGCTGTCCAGCACCGCGTCACTGACCTCGTTTTCTCCCACGCCTCCGAGCAGATCTCCGGAAAGCTTGACCTCGTCAAACGGAAGCGCAAACATCTCCTGCATATTGGAATAGCCGGAGCCGTAATTATCCAAAGCAAGCGTAAAGCCCATCTCCGAAAGCTCCCGCATTGCCCTTCCGATATCCCCGGGATACTCCGAAACGCTGGACTCGGCGATCTCAAGAGTAATCTCTGCGGCCTCCAGGCTTTCCTGTTCCAGAAGCCCCCGCAAAAAGCTCCTGTGGTCGGAATCGGAAAGCAGAGCCAGAAACAGGTTTACATGCAGATGGGCAGGGCCCTCGCCCCCCTCCTTTGCTTTTGAAAACGAACGGAACGCTTCCCGGATCAAGAACTTCCCCAGCTCCTCCATCCGGTTGCACTGTCTGGCCACCACAAGAAGCTCCTCCTGTTCAATGGTACCGATCGTCTCATCCTCCAGCACAAGTCTGGCTTCTCTGGAGACTGCCTGCTTTTCTTCAAGCGAATAGATCTCCTCGTAGCAGAGCGAAATATTCTTTCCCTCTTCTGCCTTGCGGACCGCCTTCTCGAGCTCGGAGTTCCTGAACAAAAAGGCCAGATTCTCTCCTTCCAGGATATGGGAGGGTACGGAGACCGGGATTGGAAGATCCGCCATCATAAGCAGATCCGAGAGCGTACTGATCTCCTCCGGGACCCGCGCGGACAGAAGATAATAGCGGAGGAGTCCGTCAAAGGAGCCGAAGGAAAAGCTGTGGGAAAACCGCGTGACGATCCTCTCCTTCAGCTCCGTCTTATTTTCAAGCTCCGCCGGGACCAGCAGCACAAAGGTACCCGGCGCTGCCCGGTAGATATAGATCCAGGGGTGAATAGTCTTCAGGAAATTTGCGCATTGAACCGGAACGGCGTCAAACGCGTTGTAGCCCATGATCCGCTGCAGTGTCAGCACATCCATAAGCCGAAGCGTCAGGATCCGGAAGGGCCGCTTTCTTCCGACATACCGTTCCAGATCCTCATACAGAGCCTCGCGGTTATACAGGCCGGTCATCCGGTCAAGCCGATGGTCCTCATTTTCGACGGAAAACATAAGACCCATAAGAGACAGCGCCTCCGCCAGAAGCTCCACCCTTACCTCCACGGTCACCATCTGAACATACATGCCGAAGGCGGTCAGTCCGTAGAAGCATAAAACCGCCACCTTTCTGTCCAGAGAGGTGGTTCTCCAGTAACGAAGAAGGATATAGGCCGAGCTCAGGGCATAGAAGGCTGCCATGAGATACAGAAACACCTCCAGCGGCCCGCGCTGGAACTGAGAGGTTTCATCAAAGAAATAGACACTTTTATGGAGCGGATTTAAGAGCGCAAGGATCTCCGCCGCGATCCCCGGAAGGAGGAGGAGCCGTCTTGCTCTTTTCCCGAGATCCTCCGCCGCGTCGCAGATCATCAGGGCATAGTAGAACATCAGCGGTCCGAGCAGCGTATGCGCGGCAAAATACAGATACTCCATATCATACAGGACCATCCGCGCCGCAAAGGAATAATCGCTGAATTCGGACGCAAAAATACTCCCCACCGTACTCAGCGCGCTCAGCATCGTAACGATCAGGATCCCGAGAAACAGCTTATTCTGTTTTCTAACGGTTCTTCCCCTCAGTACGGTGTAAAAGATCGAGGAGACGGTAATCAGAAACGCCGCCACATTAAAGGTAGAACCGGTCCAGGGCTCATGAAGGTTCATGGAATATAAAACCCTCTCTTAAGACAATGGCATATTCCATGATATTATAGCATCCTGACAGCAAATGCGCAACGAAAAGCCTGCCTGGCACGGGGGGCCGATGCTTTTCCGGGAGGAATTATTTTTCGCGGGGCCCCCGCGCACAGAGTCTGGGAGAAGGCTTGCCAAAGCGCCGCCAATACGTAAACTCGCTTAAGTTACTGACATTGCTGTGTGAATAGTAACGTCCGGGAGGCCAAATGACACATCTTGGCTGCGCGGACGAAAATCGTGCGGCGGCACGGTGTGATCATTTCGCCGCAGGACCGCTCTCGCTACCGGGAAAAGCGCAGCGG
>JAFSXC010000093.1 GCA_017450105.1 Lachnospiraceae bacterium
AGCAGCGCTCCTTGCCAATACGGCAGAGCCCGAACCGGCACCGGCTCCAGCACCGGCCCCCGCGCCTGCGCCTGCGCCCGAGAAGCCGCCGATGCCGGATCTGAGTGATCCGAACCATGTAATGACACCGGATGAGATAGCAGCGCTCCTTGCCAATACGGCAGAGCCCGAACCGGCACCGGCTCCAGCACCGGCCCCCGCGCCTGCGCCTGCGCCCGAGAAGCCGCCGATGCCGGATCTGAGCGATCCGAACCACGTAATGACGCCGGATGAAATAGCAGCGCTCCTGGCCAATACGGCAGAGCCTGAACCCGCACCGGCGCCCGAGAAGCCGCCGATGCCGGATCTGAGCGATCCGAATCACGTGATGACGCCGGAAGAGATCGCGGCATTGATTGCGAATTCGTAATATGGTAAAATCGAATAAAGTCTTTAGGAAATCCGGCCGAAAGGCTGGATTTCTTTACTATTGGTATCATTGCATAGGATGAGGTATCTATGAAAGGAAAGCTCTTACTGGCATTTCTTCTGTTTCTTCCGTTTCTTTTGATCCCCGTAAAAATAAACGCTGCGGAAACCATCGATTATCTGGCGGATTACGAGGCTATTTTTTATGACAATTATGACGGACTGGTTTCCTCCGAAATCAACACCGTTGAACAATGCGAGGGATTTTTATGGGTGGGTACGTATTCCGGTCTGTATCGCTACGATGGCTACCGGTTTGAAGCCATGAACCTGGATGAACGGATCTGCAGCGTGAAAGTGCTTTACCGGGATTCGAAGGGGAGGCTTTGGATCGGTACCAACGATTCCGGGATGGGTGTTTATGATCCTTCGACAAAGGAAATTGTTTTTTACACGGAGGAGGACGGACTTCCGGCAGATTCCGTCCGTGCCATCTGCGAAGGAGGAGACGGGAGGATGTATATCGGTACCGTTGCGGGCATGGTGACCATGGACGCGGACGGAAAATTAGAGGATCCTTCGCCTTATGCTGAGTTGAACGGGATCTGGAGTGTGATCCCGCTTAAGAACGGCGGTGTGACCGGGATTACCTACGACGGACGGATTTATTATCTGAAGGACGAACGGATCGTGGCTGTGGAAAAATTCCCGGAGCCCGGGATTGAATACGGGGCGATCAGCCGGAACCCGAAAACAAAGGTGCTGGCCGGTACCTCCGGTCAGGATCTTGAATGGCTGACCTATACGGATACGGGAATTGTACACGAGGGAAGGATACAGGCCGAAAAGATCTCCTATTTTAACGATATTCTGTATGATGAAAAAACCGACAGCTATTTCTTATGCGCCGAAACAGGGATGGGTGTTCTGCAGGCCGGTTCGGAGGAGATTACCTATCTGATGCAGGATTCCTTTCACAGCTCCGTTGCCGAGGTAATAAAGGATTATCAGGATAATATCTGGTTTGTCTCCGACAAGCAGGGGATCATGGAATTTTCCCATAATGCCTTTCATAACGTATTTACCAAGGCCGGTCTGGACCAAAGTGTGGTAAACGCCACGGTGATTTCAGACGGGATCCTTTATATCGGCACGGATATCGGGCTTTCTGTCGTAGATATCAAAACCGGGAAAAAGCTGGAGCCGCCGTATCTGAAGGAATTTGAGGGTGTACGGATCCGTCATATCATGGAGGACAGCAAAAAAAACATCTGGGTCAGCACCTTCAGCACCAAGGGTCTGATCAGGATCAGTCCCGACGGAACGCTGAAAACCTTTCTGGAAAGTGACGGAACGTTGGGCGGACGGTTCCGTTATGCCATGGAACAGGCCGACGGGACGATTGTTGCCGTGACCAGTATGGGCCTAAACTATATCGAAGACGATCGGGTGGTCGGGTCCATCGGGGAAAAGGACGGTCTTCCCTCGGCCCAGATCCTGACACTCGTAGAGGAGGAGGATCATACGCTTCTTGCCGGAACCGACGGAGACGGAATTTTTCGTCTGAAGGATCGGAAGATCCAAAGCCGCATCGGCAAGGAGGAAGGACTGGAAACGCTGGTGGTTCTACGGATCGTTCCCTACCGCGGAAATTATTTTTACGTGACCAGTAATGCGCTGTATTACGATGACGGAAAGGAGATCCGGCGGCTGAATCAGTTTCCTTATACGAATAATTATGATATCTATTTTCCGAATGAGGAACAGGCCTGGGTCTGCTCGAGTGCCGGGATCTTTATTGTCAATACGGAGGATCTGATCCAAAACGAGGAATATCATTATATGCTTCTGGATTACACCTGGGGCTTTGATACAACGCTTACCTCCAACGCCTGGAACTCAGCGGAGACAGAAGCCGGAAAGCTGTACCTGTGCTGTACGGACGGCGTCAGGGTGATCTCTGCGGATCAATATGACACAAAGGACAGTGATTACCTGATTACCCTGAAGCATGTACTTTGTGATGAAGAGAGTATAGAAACGGACGAAAACGGAGTTTATGTCATTCCTGCCAGCGAGGGGCGTATCCAGATTCAGGCCGCGGTATTGAACTATTGTCTGAATAATCCCCTGGTAAGGCTTTATCTGGAGGGAACCAGAGATGCGGGCGTGCTGTCCTTCCAGAATGATCTGGCGGTTCTGGAGTATACGAATCTTCCTTACGGGAGCTACACGCTTCACGTACAGATTTTGAATACCATCGACCACACCGTACTAAGAGATGAGACGTTTCAAATCCGAAAGCAGCCGCGGCTTCTGGAGCTTCCGGCCGTCCGGATTCTTCTGGTCGCTCTCGGTGCGCTTCTGGTGGCCTTTATCGTATGGAGGATCATGCAGAGCACGATCATCCGCCGTCAGTATGTCCAGATCCGCCAGGCCAAGGAGGAGGCGGAGCGGGCGAATACAGCGAAGTCCCGGTTTCTGGCGAATATGAGCCATGAAATCCGTACACCGATCAATACGATCATGGGGATGGATGAGATGATCCTTCGGGAGGATCAGACGCAGCCTGCGGAAAGCTACGGTCCCCAGATCACAAAATACGCTGTGTCTATTAAGCAGGCCTCGGAATCCCTGCTGACGCTTGTGAATGATATCCTGGACCTTTCGAAGATCGAATCCGGTAAGATGAACCTGGTGGAGCGGGAATACCAGACGGAGGAGCTCCTGCGGGCCGTGATCACGATGATCCGGGTGCGGAGCAATGAAAAGGATCTGGGCTTTACCGTGGATATTGACCCCGAGCTTCCGAAGCGGTTGTACGGAGACGACGGAAAGATCAAGCAGGTGCTCTTAAATCTTCTTACGAATGCGGTAAAATATACGGAACATGGCTCTTTCACCCTGTCTCTAAAGGTGGTAGAATATAGGGAAGAAGCCTGCCGGATCCATGCGAGCGTTCAGGATACGGGTATCGGTATCAAGCCCGAGGATATGGATAAGCTCTTCTCCGCATTTGAACGGCTGGAAGAGGACCGGAACAGCGGGATCCAGGGAACGGGGCTGGGACTGGATATTTCCAGGCAATTTGTGGAGCTCATGGGAGATGAGCTGAAATGCGACAGCGTCTATGGGGAAGGCTCCACCTTCTACTTTACCATAGAGCAGAAAATCGTGGATAAGACCCCGATCGGAAGCTTTGAGGAGGGAAAGGAAGAGAAAGCCGGTCCCTATGTGCCTCTGTTTACAGCTCCGGAAGGGGAGCTCCTGGTGGTGGATGATAACGAAATGAACCTCCAGGTGATCAAAGGGCTTTTAAAGGCCACGAAGCTTCGGATCGATACAGCTCTGTCCGGGAAAGAGTGTCTGTCGAAGCTGGATGAAAAGACATATCATATTGTCTTATTAGACCATATGATGCCGGGAATGGACGGGATCGAAACCGTGCATGAGATCCGGAAGAAATGGGAAGAGCTCCCGGTGCTGGCGCTTACGGCCAATGCGGCCACCAGCGGGGAGGAGTATTATATCAGCGAGGGCTTCCAGGGTTATCTTTCCAAGCCCATTGAAGCCCCGGTTCTGGAGGCGGCGCTGAAGAAATATCTGCCGGAGTCTGTATTACGGGAAGCTTCTGCCGCTGACGCTCCTTTGGAGGAGGACCCTCTGAAGGACTATGCATGGCTTTATGAGACCGAAGGGATCAGTGTTAAGGACGGGGAGCGGTTCTGCGGTTCTAAGCAGGCGTTTCTTTCAGCGCTTTGTACCTTCCATGAAACGCTGGAGGAGAGGGCAGCGGAGATCGAAACGGCTTACGGTGAAGAAGACGTGGAGCTGTATACGATCAAGGTGCATGCTTTAAAGAGCTCCGCCCGTGTGATCGGCGCTTCGGCCCTTTCGAAGATGGCGGAGGACCTCGAGAATGCGGGACAGAATAAGGATCTGAGCTTTATCCGTGAGCATCATGAAGCGTTGATGACGGAATACCGAAAATACGCATTCCGCCTGGAGCGGCTCTCGGAAAAGAAGGAAGAAAGAAAAGGACCGCCGATCGACCCGGAGGAGCTGGAAAGTGCCTATGAGGCTCTGCGGGAGGTGGTGCCGGCCATGGATTACGATTCCGCGGAGATGATCATAGCGGATGTGCTGAATTATACTTTGGAAGAAAAGGAACAAAGAACCTTTGAGGAGCTGGCGAAAAAGCTGAAGGTTCTGGATTGGGACGGTATGGAGGAACTGATTCATGAGTGATACCGCCAAGATCATGATCATCGGAGGAAAGGAATCCTTTCTGATCCGGGTTCTGATCAAAAAACTGGCAGAGCAGGAGCTTACGGGGTTTTATGTTCCTGCGGATGTGGACGCGATCAATCGAAAGCTCTCCGAAGCCTCGGTGATTGCCTATTACATGGAAAGCAATGAATTTTTTCCGCCCGACGTTCTTCAGTTTCTTAAGGACAAGCTGGATGAGATCGATCAGAAGCTCATCCTGATCGGAGAAAAAAACGATACGGATGCGGTGGAAAAGGCGCTGCGGGGGAAGCTGCTCCATAAGACCTTTCTCCGTCCGCTGGATAATGAGGCATTTATTGCGGAGATTCGGCACAGGCTGAGCGAGGAGGAGAAGAGCGAGGAAAAGAAGACCATCCTGATCGTAGACGATGATCCGACCTACCTCGGGCTCGTGCGGGACTGGCTAAGGGAGGACTACAAGGTGGCCATGGCGAACTCCGGGCTGCAGGCCATTAAGTGGCTCGGGAAAAACAAGGCGGATCTGATCCTCCTCGATCATGAGATGCCGGTTACTTCCGGGCCTCAGGTTCTGGAAATGCTGCGGAGTGACCACGAAACGGCGGCGATCCCGGTGTTCTTTCTGACCGGGAAGAGCGATAAGGCCTCGGTGATGCAGGTAGTGGATTTAAAGCCTGAGGGATATCTTTTAAAAAGTGTGATGGACAGAATTGAGCTTTTGGAGAAGCTGGACAAATTTTTCAGGGGGTGAAGCTTTATGAACGGACTTAAGATCGGAAAAAAATCGTTTGTGTTGATTCTTGTCTGCTTACTAGTTTTTACCTTTGCTGCTCCGGCGCCTGTGCCGGTACATGGCGAAAGCTTTCAGAAGCTTTCTCTGAAAAAGGGGAAAATGCAGGATCTGACGCTTGATCAGGGAGAAGAGCTCCGGCTGAAGCTGAGCGGCGCTCCGAAAAAGGGAAAGACGAAATGGTCCGTTTCGGGGGAAGGGATACTGACGCCCCTGGTTGAAACACATAAAAGCATCCGTCTGAAGGCAGCTTCCACCGGCACCGCGACGGTTCTTGCTTCCATCGGAAGAAAGACCTGGAAATGCCGGATTACGGTGCAGGACGTTTCCGAACGGTTTGAAGACTTTTCCGCGGATCTGATGGATCTTATTATTTCGCATCCCAACAGGAGCGGGTCGGCGCTGGCTGAGGGCAGTGAATATATGTCCGGGCGGCTGCTGCTTCAGTCTACGGATAAAAATGCGGAGTTTGTGGAATACGAGCCCGAAGCCGTTCTGAAAAACAGTGAAGATCTCTATGTCCTTCAGTTTAAGACTGCCGCAAAGGCAAAGGCGGCTCTCGAAAAAATAAAGGAAAGGCCGGATATCGTTTGGGTCGAGCCGGATCAGTGCATCGGATCCGAGGAATTTCGGCGGGGAAAGCTTTCGGGAACAGAGTCCTTATCCTGGGGTGTATCCACGATGGGAGCAGAGGAGCTGGCGGATACCGTAAGCGGAAATCTGACGGTAGCTGTAGTGGATACCGGTGTTTCCGCTCACCCGCATTTAAACGGAAGGCTGACAGGCGGCTATGATTTTGTGAGCAATGACAGCGATCCCACCGATGAGCATTTTCACGGAACGCATGTGGCAGGTACCATTGTCGACATGACGCCGGGATTGAATGTAAAAATCATGCCGGTGCGCGTTCTTGGTGCGGACGGATACGGCTATGTATCTGCCATTGGCCTGGGTATCCGGTATGCAGCGGATCATGGGGCTGAGGTGATCAATATGAGCCTTGGCGGAGGTCACAGCAGTTATGAAGACCAGTGTGTGAATTATGCGATAACAAAGGGGGTTACCGTGGTGGTGGCTGCCGGGAATGATAACAGTGATACTTCATACTATTGCCCGGCACATATCAAGGACGCGATTGTTGTGAGTGCCATCGACAGCTCCTTAAATAAGGCCTATTTTTCCAATTTCGGAAACAGTGTGGATGTGGCGGCTCCCGGAGTCGGGATCGTAAGCAGTATTCCCGGGGGAGATTATGCCTCTCTGGATGGAACCTCCATGGCAGCGCCTCATGTTTCCGGAGCAGCCGCGCTTCTGAAGCTGAAATATCCGAATGCTTCGCCGGCGCAGATAGAAAGCCAGCTAAAGGACTGTGCTTATGACCTGGGAACAAAGGGATGGGATATCTATTACGGTTATGGGATTCCGGACCTGACAGCTTTTGTCGGAGGAAACGTGCCGGAGCCCGAGCCGGAGCCGGAACCCGAGCCGGAACCTGAGCCTGAACCGGAGCCGGAGCCGGAACCGGAACCCGAGCCGGAACCGGAACCTGAGCCCGAGCCGGAGCCGGAACCGGAGCCTGAGCCCTGGCCGGAACCGGAACCTCTTCCTACGCCGGTACCGGGAGATACGATGGAGGATCCCAACGGCTATCTGTATCGTGTAAATAACGGTTATTCCGGTTATTACGCTGAGATTGTCGGCTACCGCGGAAAAGGAAGCTATCTCATTATCCCGTATTATCTCGGAGGATATCCGGTTACTTCCATAGCGGAGAATGCTTTTTCGGGTTGCAATACCATTATCTCCCTGCGGATCGACGGAATGGTAACCATCGGAAAAGGAGCCTTCTCGGGCTGCGGTGGATTGGAACAGGCAGATCTTAACGGGACGATTTCAGGTATCGGAAGCAAAGCCTTTTCGGGCTGCACAGCCTTAAATACCTTCAATGTCTGGGGGATGGTGTCGAATGTTTCCTCGGATATCTTCTCCGGCTGCGGCTCGTTCCGATATGCGAATCTGTACGGGATGTCGGATCAGTCCCTGGTTACGGCATTTCAAAATGCTCCATCGTCGCCGGTCATTAATTTGTACGGTATGGTGGGGTGGTAAAGCGTGAAAAGGAAGGGACTTGTGATCGGACTGATCTGTATTGCGGCTGTATTGGTTGTGATCGTCTTGCTTGTCGCTACGGGAGTTCTCGGAGGGGGAATGGGAAAGAAGGAAAGGATCGTAGGTACGGATATTCCGAAGGACAGCATAACAGAGTTTTATTTTACCTATGATTCCTCCACGTATCCGCCCGAATTTCAACGGTATCGGATTTATTCCGAGAACGGGAAGTATTATTTCTATCATGAAAAAAGAGAAGGAGACCACTGGCCGCTTACCGAAAAGGATGCTACGGTTAAGGAAACGCTGGAGCTGACGGACGAGGAGTGGGATCAGGCGTTTTCGCTTCTTAAGGGCGGGATTGTAACCATGAGAGAGGAAAGCGCGGACTCCGGCGACGGAGGCCCCTGGCTCTATCTCTATTGGAATGGAGATAAAGGTGAGTATCAGGTGTTTCGGTTTGAATCCTATGGGGCGCAGAGGGAATATGAGGAGCTTTGTGTGGAATGGAAGGAAGGGAAATAAAAGGAAAACGCAGATTTTTCTGCGTTTTCTTTTTTGATGGGTCATCAGGGGCTCGGTCTCCGCTCCGCTTCGGTCGGCTGCAAGAGGACGTCCACCGGACGTCTGCAGCCCCTGGACACCCGGCTGAGCTTTGTATGGGTTCGAAGCTTTGAAAAATCAAAGAAAAACACAGATAAATCTGTGTTTCACTTTGATGGGTCATCAGGGGCTCGAACCCTGGACACCCTGATTAAGAGTCAGGTGCTCTTCCAGCTGAGCTAATGACCCGGATATTAAACTGTCGTCAGAACAAAAACGATTATAATACAAAAATTTCAATAATGCAACAGTTTTTCATAATTCTTATTTCCGCTATATCTTCCGAAGTTACTGTTCACAGTTGGCGGGACCGTAGGTCTTGGAGCCGGCCGTTTTGAGTTTGAACACAAACAAGAACTGCCGATGTCCGGCCTTGTTTAAGAAGGGAATAAATGCTATATTTTTTTTGGAATACTGATTATGGAAAAGGAAAAGAGCCAGCATGCGTCTTAGAAAAGTTCAGGGAGCGGAGGAGAAAATCGAAAACAGCCCCTTCTGTATCAAGGATCCGGCGGACAGAAAGGGCCGGTGGAGAGAGGCTTTTCCAAAGCCGGGCCCGATTCATATAGAGATCGGTATGGGAAAGGGCCGTTTTTTGATGGAAAAGGCTCATACTTTTCCGGATATTAATTTTATCGGGCTGGAGCTTCATGAGAGTGTCCTGGTCCGGGGCGTGGAAAAGCAGGAGGGGGCACAGCTTCCCAATATTCTGTTTCTCAGAGAAAACGCAGAGTATATTGAGGATTTCTTTGCACCCTCAGAGCTTTCCAGGATATATCTGAATTTTTCGGACCCCTGGCCTAAGGACAGACATAAAAAAAGAAGACTGACGGGAAGCGTATTTCTGGCCAGGTATGACCGTCTTCTTCCCGCCGGAGGAAGCGTGGAATTCAAGACCGATAACCGGGATCTTTTTGATTTTTCCGTAGAGGAAGCCGAAAATTCCCCATTTCGGATCGATGCCCTATCCTATGATCTGCATAAGGATCCGGTTCTTTCCGTGGGAAATGTGCTGACGGAATACGAGGAACGGTTTTCGTCCAAAGGAAATCCTATTTGTTATATGCGGCTTGTGAAAGGCGAGTAGAATGGAAAAAGTTAGTCTTCTGTATCCCGGGGAAAAGGCTCCGGAATATAAAGAGCTCCCGTTTCTTACAGCACATGATCTTTCTCTGGATCAACTGGCCGAGCAGGTAGCCCGGGACAAGGCGGAGGCTGCTATTATCTTCCACTACCTGACGCATATTACCTCTGACCCGGAGGTGGCCGCATATCGTACTGAAATTTTTACTGACGTCCTTTCCCATCCGTCGATTCGTTCCTCTATGAAGGAGATTCTGGAAAGAATCGATTTTCTCCGCCAGTTCGGCAGCTTTCAGAAGCTGTCAGATGCATCCGGCGCCTGGGAGCTTGTTCATCGTATGGGAGAGATGGATGAGTACATCTTATGTGTGGAAGGGATCTGCAAAACGCTTTTGGAGCTCCCGATACGATCAAGAGGCTTAAAGAGGCTTCTTGCCTATGCCATGGAGCTTCATGAAGAGGCCGGTTTTACGGAGCTGAAGAAGGATATCGAGGCTTTGAAGAAGGAGACCTCCGAGGTCAGAAGCGTAACGCTGGGGGTGAATCTGAATGACCGGTTTGAGCCCAGTACAGCGGGGATCGTTTCCGTCAATTCCCGTTATTTTACAAAGTCCAATGTCATCTCCAATTTAAGCGATTTTATAGCAGGAAAGGAGAAACAGAGTTTTTCCTTCCAGCCGGCACAAAATGATACCTTCCGCAATCCGACCTCTTATGGAAATCTTTTTGGCACCATGGTATTACTGAATCCCGAGGATCGCGGAAATGATGTGCTCCGCTCCATGGACCGGGCGATCAGTCATATGATCAGCAAGGTGGTCAAAAAGCTGAAGTCGGTAATTTCCAGACACGTGGATGTCAGCACGCTCTGCCTGACCGGCCTGATTCCGGAATTCATGTATTATATCCGGTTTGCCGAATATCTGGAGAGCATGAAAAAGGCCGGTTTTTCCTTTGCGGTTCCGGAAGCTCTTACCGGCAGAAGCCGGTCCCTGAAGGCCGAAGGTCTGTATAATCTGAAGCTTGCCGATGAAATCTGTCGTCATCCGGATGGAAGGACTGCATCTGATGTCGTAAAGAATCCTCTGGACTTTTCAAAAGACCGGAGAATCTATATTTTCACCGGAGCCAACCGGGGAGGGAAAACCACCTTTACCCAGGGGATCGGTCTGGCCTTTGTGCTGGCGCAGGGCGGGATCCATGTGCCGGCGGACTCCTTTGTTTATGATCCCGTGGACAATATCTATACGCATTATCCCGCGGACGAAAACGAAACCATGGATCTCGGAAGGCTCGGAGAGGAAACAAAGCGGTTTCGGGAACTGTTTCACACAGCCACAAAGGACAGTCTGCTGCTTTTGAATGAATCCTTCTCCACCACCTCCTTCGAGGAGGGATACTTTATTGCCCGGGATGTAGTCAGGGCCCTAAAGCATATGGGTGTCCGAACGATCTACAATACCCATATGCATAAGCTTGCCCTGGAGATCGATGCCATTAATGACGAGGAAAAAACAGAGGATCTTGCAGCCAGTCTGGTGGCCCGGTCGGTTCAGGGAAAACGGAGCTTTCAGATCGAAGCCGCCCCGCCGGAGGGTCAGTCCTATGCGAGGGATATCGCCCAAAAATACGGTGTGACCTTTGAACAGCTAATAAAGGAAGGGTGTCAGAAGCCTTAAAATATGTTATAATCAAAAATACTGACGTTTTGCAGAAAGGAGCCCCTGATGAAAAAAGTTCTGCCCTGCCTTTTGGCGGTGCTGATACTCTTTACTTATGTGGTGTTCTTCCCGGAACGGGTTGCCGCGGCGGCTTACTGGCCCGAAGGGATCGAGATCGAATCCCAGAGTGCGGTGGTTATGGAAGAGAGTACCGGTACGATCCTTTACCAGAAGAATATGGACGAACAGCATTACCCGGCCAGCATCACAAAGATCATGACTGCGATGATCGCCCTGGAAAACGGGAATCTGCAGGATAAGGTGATCTTTTCGAAGGATGCCGTATATAAAACGGAGGGCTCAGGCATTGCCCGTGATGTGGGGGAGGAAATGACCCTGGAGCAGTGTATGTACGGGATGCTGCTGGAATCTGCCAACGAATGCGCTTATGCCATTGCGGAGCACGTGGGCGGAACCTATGAGAATTTTGTCGATATGATGAATGAGAAGGCAGAGGAGCTGGGCTGCACGAATACCCATTTTACCAATCCCCACGGCCTTCCGGACGAGGAACATTACGTTTCGGCCCATGATATGGCGCTGATCGCGAGAGCAGCTTGGCAGAATGAGACCTTCCGCATTATGACCGGGACCATCCGTTATGAGATTCCGCCTACCAATAAGCATGATGAAATTACCTATCTTCAGAATCATAACGCGATGATCAACAACTACAAGGGCTCGGATCATCTGTATGAGCCCTGCGTCGGCGGAAAGACCGGATATACTCAGGCTGCGAGGAATACCCTGGTGACCTATGCCCAGAAAAACGGCCTGACTCTGATCACGGTGATCCTGTGTACGGATGCTCCGAAGCATTGGGACGAGACAGAGGCTCTGTTTGAATATTGCTTTGCGAATTTCGGTCTGATGAATATTGCGGAAAATGAGACGCGCTTTTCTCCGATCAGCGGATCGCAGGGAGAGCTGAATGACGCTTCGCCTTATGTGGAGCTTTCGGAGGTGGGAGATGTGGTTCTTCCGTTGACAGCTTCTTTTTCAGATACGGAGCCGAAGATCGTGGAGACGGAGGAAAGCGGTCTGGCGGGGCGGATCGTCTATTCCTATGCGGACCGTGTTGTCGGCAGCGCGGATATCCTGTATCTTCATCCTTCGGTGGAGGCCTATGATTTCCATACCGTAATGGAGGAGGGAACCATCACCACCACCGATGGGGAGACAGAGGGAGAAGCCGGGGTTTCCCGGGTTATATCCATAACGCCCGAGAAGATTCTTATCGCTCTCGGAATCGCAGCCGGAGCGTTGGTCGTGATTTTCTTCCTGATCAAGTTTTCCTCCCGGTTTTATCTTCTGCGTCAAAAATTCTACCGATGGAAAAATGCCCGGTCAGGAGAAAAATACCATCCTATTCGAAGGAGCAGATTCTCGATGCGCAGGCATCGCAGAAAATAAGGCCTGTCAGCGGTCCTTGAACAAAACGTTCTGCAGCAGGATCATCAGCCGCTCCCGGTTTCTCGTATAGAGAATAAGCCCGTTTCCGGTTTCTACGATCGTTACCAGCTTATCGGAGAAGGTAATGGAGGTCAGAAGAAGGTTTGCCAGATATTTCCGGCACGCCTCCGGAACAGTTAAGAATATGGTTTCACAACCGTTCAGATCCGTAGCGTCCACGTGATATTTTTCACCGAGCGCGCGGATCTCGTTTTCTTCCGCCATCTGGGCCCCTGTTTTGTCTATGATGAAAAAGCCCCGTTCGTCCTTTGGGATATCCAGAGACCGGACCGCTCTCTGAACCTGCTTGGTCAGCCCGGGAGACGCGGGATACAGGGACTCAAAGTAATTCATGAAGTCCATCGCGTTTCGGAACTGGGTATTGCGTCCCTTTTCCAGAACCTCTGTCCGAAGGATCCGTTTGATCATTTTTTCACATTCCACCCGGGAAGGACTGCGCCGGATCCGGGAATCTGTCTGTTCATCCATAAAAATTCCTCCAAATCGACAATTATTTGTGTCGTTTTTCATTATAATGAATGTGATTCCTCAAAGCAAGGGTTGATTGACAAAGGTGACAGGCTCCTCTTATAATGGATATTAAAGCAGATAAATACCTTGTAAAAACAAATGGAGCGGAAAAAATGTCAAATCAGGGAATACGGGAAGAAAAAAGAGTCATCATGCTTGATAAGATCGCAGAGATCTGTGAGCAGAATCATGGGATTGCCAAGGCTTCTGTACTTTATGAGGCCGGCTTCGATTACCGGAGGCTCCAGAGCTTTGTAGAGGAGGGAAGGCTGCTCCGGGTGCGGAACGGCTATTATCAGATGGCCCGGGTCAGTACGGATGAAGAGGAGATCATTCTCGGCCAGTTTCCGGACGGAGTGCTTACGATAGGAAGTGCCCTGTTTTATTTTGGCTATTTGCCGTCAAGACCTCTCCAGTGGTCGATCGCCGTGGATAAAAATACAAGCAAGTCCCGATTCCGGATGGAATACCCCGTGGTCGTTCCCTATTATACCGAGCCGGAGGTTTTATCCATGGGTGTGACCCGGATCCGGTTCGGGGAGGGGGAAATGAAAATCTATGAAAAGGAGCGGCTGATCTGCGACTGCCTGAAATATGAGGAAAAGCTGGAAAGAGAAGAGCTGAAGGCCGCCCTGCGTAAGTTTATCGATGATCCCGAAAAGAATATCGAACGGCTTCTGACTTACGCGAAGGAACGGAAGGTGCTTTCCAAGGTACAGAATCGGATCGGGGTGTGGATGTAATGACGGAAACCGAGCTGCTGTTTTCTTATGTAAAGGAAAAAGCGAAAACGGAGGGAATCCCCTTTTCCCATATGATCTCGGCTTTTCTTATGGAGGAGGCCCTGCGGATCCTGGCGGAATCCGGGGATGCCGGGATGTGGATCCTCTGTAATCAGGCGGAACTGAATGCCTCCTCCTATCGGGAGAGCTTAAGGCATACGTTATCCTTTTATTACGAGGGAACGCTGGAGCAAAAGGAGCTGGTCAGTATGCTGCACCGGCTTCTGGAAAATGATCATTCCACGGATATCCGGTTTTCCTTCTCTTCTGTTCTGAAGGAGGACCAGATTACCGTCTTTGTCAAGGGCCGATATGAGAAGCTGGAGATCCCCTTTGAGATCAGAGTCCGGTCGGCGCCGGAGGGTCTGAAATCGGAAATGAGGGAGCTTCGTCTTCTGTGCTTTCCCGACAAACGGATCTCCATGCGTATGTTTTCGGCGGAGGAGCTTTTGGCGGAGGCTTTGATCCTGATCGTGGAGCGGCTGGAGCTTTTGGGCGATCTTGCGTATTACGAGCGAGCTTTCGAGCTGTTATGCAGAGAAAATATAAATGCCAGGCATCTGTTCCTGCGGATGGAGGAGGCCCTGAAGGAGCGCCATATCCAAGCGGAGGAGCGGCGTATGGAAACGCTTAAGGGCTACAGAGACTATCCCTATATGAAAAAACGCTGGCGGGCCTATCTTCGGGGGAAGCATAAATCGGAGCCTTCCTGGGAGGAGGTCCATGAAAGGATCATGGCTTTTTTAGAACCTCTTTGGGAAGCGCTTACGGAGGACCGGGTCTTTTTCGGCGACTGGATGCCGGATCTCGGGAGGTATCTGCTATGAGACGGGAAACTCTGGAGGAAAGGATTCAATCCTATGTGAGCGGGGATTACTATCCCTTTCATATGCCGGGACATAAACGAAGGGGAGAGATCTTAGGGGAAGCGGAGAAGCTCGATCTGACCGAGCTTCCGAATACGGATGACCTTCATCACCCTGCGGAGATTCTTTTGTGGGAGGAGGAAAGAGCAGCAAGGCTGTTCGGGGCGGCCCGCTCGCGGTTTCTGGTGAACGGAAGCAGCAGCGGGATTTTGGCGGCCATGGGAGCCCTTTTTCGATCGGGAGATACGATCCTGTGTGCCAGAAACGTACACCGTTCCGTGATTCACGGGATCTATCTGTTTTCCCTGCAGGTCAGGTGGCTTCTGCCGGAGGAGGCTGCGGCGGGGATGCCCGGTCCGATTTCGGCAGATGAGGTAAGGAAGGCGCTGAAGGAAACCCCGGAGGCTGCGGGAGTGGTGCTTACTTCGCCCTCCTATGAGGGCTTTGTTTCCGACATAAAGGAGATCGCCGCATTGACAAAGGAAGCCGGGATACCGCTTCTGGTGGACGAAGCGCATGGGGCCCATTTCCTGAGCTTTGCGGAGGGCTTTCCGGCAAACGCCGTGTCCCTGGGGGCGGATCTGTGTGTTCAAAGCCTTCATAAAACACTGCCCTCTCCCACGCAGACAGCGATTCTGCACGAAGCGCCGGGTTTTCAAAGGAGGGACCGGCTGGAGCGGTTTTTATCCGTTTTTCAGACCAGCTCTCCCTCCTATATTTTGATGACGGGGATCTCCGGGTGCCTGAGCTTTCTGGAAAAAAACGGGAGGGAAGCGTTTTCGGCCTATCGAAAACGGCTGGATGCCTTCTATCAGCGCCTGGACAGGTTAAAAAACCTGGAGCTCCTTTCAGTGAAGGGCAGAGATGACGGAAAGCTGGTGATCCTGACCGGCGAGGAGGCAGGACAGGACGGGATCGCTCTGGCATCGCGCCTTCGCCGGGATTATCATCTGGAGCCGGAGATGGCGGCTCCGGGTTACTGCCTTGCCATGACCAGTGTCATGGATACCGACGAGGGATTTGAAAGACTGGAAAAGGCTCTGATTATGCTGGACAGAAGCTGGGGCAGACGCTGCGGAGCGGCAAAGGAAAAACCCGGCCTGCCTGAGATAAGGATGAGCATTCATGATGCCATGGAGGAGGAGACGGAGGAGCTTCCTTTTACGGAAGCCGCCGGACGGGTCGTTTCCCGTGAGATCTCCATGTATCCGCCGGAAACGCCGTTTCTTCTCCCCGGAGAGCTCCTTTCGGAGGAGCTGATCGGGTATATCCAAAGGCTTTCCTCAGGCGGTTACACGGTTCACGGCCTGAGCCCGGAGGGCCGGATTTCGGTTGTGAAAAGGGAAAAACTATAGTATAATAAGGCGCACGCAATTTGGGGGGAGCAGAATATGGGAAAGATCTTTTACATGATGGGGAAAAGCTCATCGGGAAAGGATACGATCTACAAACGTCTGATTGAGGATCCTACGCTCGGACTTATGAGGATGATCATGTACACGACCCGGCCGATCCGGACCGGGGAGACGGACGGCGTGGAATACCATTTTGTGGATGAAGCGACGCTGTACCGCCTGGCGGACGAGGGAAAGGTTATCGAAGAGCGGACCTATCCGACAAGACTCGGCCTGTGGCATTATTTTACCGTGGATGACGGTCAGGTGGATCTTACGCGGCGCAGCTTTGCCGCTATGGGAACTCTGGAATCCTATATCCAGCTTCGAAATTACTTCGGTAAGGAAGTGGTTTTCCCGATTTATATAGAGGTGGATGACGGGATCCGCCTGAAGCGTGCTGTGGAACGGGAGCTTAAGGAAAAGGAACCCCATTATTCCGAGGTCTGCCGGAGGTTTCTGGCGGACGAAGAGGATTTTTCCGAGGAAAATCTGAAAAAGGCCGGCATCAAGCGCCGCTTTAACAATGAAACCCTGGAGGAGACCGTGGAAGAGGTGAAGCGGTACTGTATGGAACGATTGAGGTAGCTTTCCATGGATATTCGGGTAAATGAAACGCAGCAGATAAATCAGACGCAGCAGAGCCAGCGGCCGGAGGCGGTTGATGATACCTTTAAGTTTACGCTGACCAGTGCGATTGAAGATGCAGATCTGTCCGAGAAGCTGAATAATATGCTTAAGGACATTTCTCTCCAGGGAAATCTGATCGCAAAACGCCACGATATCTCCGAAATGCGGAAATACCGTCAGCAGATCAAGGAGTTTCTGAACGAGATCGTAAACCGCTCTCATAAATTTTCCAGAGAGGGCTTTCTGGACCGGAAGGGAAGACACAGGGTTTATGGGATTATCCGCCTGATCGACAGTAATCTGGACGAGCTGGCCAAGCTTCTGATGGAGGATGAAAAGAGGCATATCGATATTTTAAATACCATTGGTGAGATCGAGGGTTTGCTGATCGATATTATCACCTGAGGATGGTCTGTCATGGCGAATTATAACGAGATTCTGGGACACGAATCGATCATCAAATATATGAAGGGCGCCGTCCGAACGGGCCAGATCTCTCATGCTTATCTTTTTTCGGGTCCCGATAAGTCGGGAAAGAGAATGCTGGCAAATGCCTTTGCGAAGGCTCTTCAATGCGAGGAAAAGGGAGAGGTTCCCTGCGGGAAATGCCGCTCCTGCCTGCAGGCGGAGCATTTTAACCATCCCGACATCATCTACGTTCTTCATGAAAAGCCGAATACCATTCGTGTGAATGAGATCCGGGAGCAGGTGGTGAATAAGGCGGCGGAAACGCCCTATTCCGGGCCCTGGAAGATCTTTATCATCGACGAAGCGGAAAAAATGAATGAAAATGCCCAGAATGCGCTTCTGAAAACGTTGGAGGAGCCGCCCTCTTTCGTGGTATTCATGCTTCTGACGGAAAATGAGGAAATGCTTCTGGAAACCATCCGGTCCAGGTCCATGACCCTGACCTTAAGACCGGTTCCGACGGCAAAAATCGTTTCCTGGCTGAAGGAAAAATGGAATGTTTCGGAGGAAGCGGCGGTTCTGTCGGCGGCTTTTTCCGACGGAGCGGTCGGGAAGGCGGTGGCGCTGGCCTCCTCGGAGGATTTTCAGGAGCTCCGTAATCTGGTGCTGCGGCTTGTGAAAAATGTGCGGGACTGGACAGTGACGGAGCTGATCGGTGCGGTACGAGAGATCAACGACTACAAGCTTACCATCGCGGATTTTTTTGATCTTCTGATGGTCTGGTTTCGGGATGTACTCCTGTATAAGGCCACGCGGGAGATCGATGAACTGATTTTCCGGGATGAGGTGCATGAGATCAGGCGCCAGGCGGATATCAGCTCTTATCAGGGGATCCAGGAGATCCTGAAGGGAATAGAAACAGCAAAGCGGCGGCTCATGGTGAATGTGAGCTTTGATCTGACCATGGAGCTGCTTTTGATGACAATAAAGGAGAATTGATCGAAATGGAAAAGGTGATCGGTGTGCGCTTTCGCAGCACCGGAAAATTATACTATTTCTCTCCGGGAGAGCATGAGATCTCCCAGGGAAATCATGTGATTGTGGAAACGGCGCGGGGAACGGAATACGGTACCGTTGTCTTCGGACCTCAGGAAATGTCGAGGGGCAAAGCCACACAGAATCTGAAAAAGGTGATCCGTCTGGCTACGCCGGAGGATGACGAACGATCAGCGAAGAACAGGGAGAAGGAAAAAGAAGCCTTAAAGATCTGTCATGAAAAGATCCTGCATCATAAGCTGGATATGAAGCTGATCGATGCGGAATATACCTTCGATAACAATAAGCTCATGTTTTACTTTACGGCGGACGGACGGGTGGATTTCCGGGATCTGGTAAAGGATCTGGCAGCAGTTTTCCGTACCCGGATCGAGCTCAGACAGATCGGTGTACGGGATGAGACGAAGATTCTGGGAGGATACGGGATCTGCGGAAGAGAGCTGTGCTGCCGCTCCTACCTTTCGGATTTTGCTCCGGTTTCCATAAAAATGGCCAAGGAGCAGAACCTGTCTTTGAATCCGACCAAGATCTCCGGAGTCTGCGGGAGACTGATGTGCTGCCTGAAGAACGAAGAGGAGACCTATGAGGATCTGAATACGCGGCTTCCGAAGCTGGGAGAAACCGTGCGGATGAAGGACGGAAAAACCGGAACCGTGCAGACGGTGAATGTTCTGCGGGAAACCGTGCGGGTTCTGGTGGAGGCCGAGGACGATACAAAGGAAATTCTTGAGTTCCCGGCGGCAGAGCTTTCCTTTAAGCCGAGGCGGCGTAAGCCGGAGCCCGGCGGCAAGGACGGAGGACGGAATCCGAAAGCCGATAAAAAGCCTTCGGAGGAGTCCGCAGAGAGCTTAGAACAGGACGGAGAAGAAGATGTTTAACGATATCAAGATCGGACCTGTTACGATCCATATGTACGGTATTATGATCGCCATGGGCTTTTTCCTGGCGCTGATGCTTACTCTGTACCGTGCGAAAAAGAGGGGCCTTTCGTCGGATTACGCATGGGGGATCTTTTACTGTGCGCTGATCGGAGGTTTTGTGGGCTGTAAGCTCCTGTTTATTCTGGTCAGTATCCCGGATATTATACAAAATCCCTCGCTTCTCTGGGATTTCAGAAACGGCTATGTGGTCTATGGCGGAATCCTGGGCGGGATCCTGGCGAGCTATATCTATCTGCGTATTAAGAAGGAAAGCTTTTTTACCTGGTTTGACCTGGTTATGCCGGCAGTGGCGGGAGCCCAGGGCTGCGGACGTCTTGGCTGCTTTTGCGCCGGCTGCTGCTATGGACGGGAAACAGACAGTCCCTTCCACATTATTTTTACGAATTCTGCTTTTGCGCCGAACAATATTCCCCTGATCCCGACGCAGCTTCTTTCTGCTGCCGGGGATTTTCTGATCATGTTTCTGCTTATTTTCTACGCTTCCAGACAGCCGAAGAAGGGAAGAGTGGGAGCCGGCTACATGATACTGTACGGGGTCGGGCGCTTTGTGATCGAAATTTTCCGCGCGGATTACCGGGGAAGCATCGGACCGTTTTCCACATCTCAGGCAATCAGCATCGGCATCGTTCTTTTCGGTATTATCTTATTTATTCTGGCACCAAGGCTTGTTGAAAAGAAGGAAGCATCGGCTTCGGGAAATGCCTCATGACGGGAACTCTGTATGTGTGTGCTACACCCATCGGAAATCTTGAGGATATGGCGCCCCGGGCCATACGGATCTTAAAGGAAGCGGATCTGATCGCGGCCGAGGATACCAGAAACTCCAAAAAGCTCCTGAATCATTTTGAGATCCATACCCCTCTTACCAGCTACCATGAGTATAACCGGGTAGAAAAGGCGCATGCATTAACAGAGCGCCTTCTGGCGGGAGAAAATATTGCCCTGATTACCGACGCGGGAACCCCGGGTATTTCCGATCCCGGTCAGGTCATAGTGCGTTTTTGCCTGGAAAAGGGGATCCCGGTACGCGGTGTGCCCGGAGCCTCTGCGCTGGCAGCGGCGATTTCCGTTTCGGGACAGGAGAGCAAGCGTTTTGTCTTCGAGGCCTTTCTTCCGAAGGAGAAGAAGGAATACCGGGAGAGGATCGAAGCGCT
This sequence comes from Lachnospiraceae bacterium, assembly GCA_017450105.1. Taxonomy (GTDB): domain Bacteria; phylum Bacillota; class Clostridia; order Lachnospirales; family Lachnospiraceae; genus RUG12461. The sequence continues at coordinate 20,177 of JAFSXC010000093.1, forward strand.
GAAAACAGAGGAAAGGACCATTGTTCTTTATGAGGCGCCTCATCGTCTGAGGGAGACCGTTAAGGAGCTTCTTGCCGTGTGGGGTGACCGGGAGCTGACCCTTTGCCGGGAACTGACGAAAATACACGAGGAGATTGTACTTACGACTTTATCAGACGTCGTATCTTATTATGAAGACAGAGAACCCCGCGGAGAGTATGTCCTGGTTGTCTGCGGCAGATCCCGAGAAGAGGGAGAGGAAGAGAAACGCTCCAAATATCGGGATGTAAGCCTTACGGAGCATATGGCCATGTACGAGGAACAGGGCATGGACCGGAAGGAAGCCATGAAGGCCGTGGCGACGGATCGTGGCATTCCGAAGCGGGAGGTATATAAGGGCCTTCTGGAAGAAAAGGAAGAAAATGAGTAAATTTCGGGTAACCTTAAAAAAAGAAACAGACGATTCCTACGATATTGAGATCGGATATGCGCTTGAAAAAAAGCTGGCCGCGGACCTGAAGGAGGGTCTTACCGGGAAGGCTTCCCGCTATGCAGTCATTACCGACGGGAATGTAAAGCCCCTCTATGGGGAGCCGGTTGCAGAAGCGCTCCGTTCGGAGGGGCTGTCTGTTGAGCTTTTGTCCTTTCCGGCCGGTGAAACGGAGAAAAGCAGAAAAAACAAGGAGCTTTTAGAGGACAGGATGCTGGAAATGGGCTTTCGCCGGGATTCAACGGTCATTGCGGTCGGCGGCGGCGTTGTTACGGATCTGGCAGGATACCTTGCCGCTACCTTCTGCCGCGGAGTGCCCTGTATAAATTATGCGACGACTCTTCTGGCGGCTGCGGATGCTTCGGTAGGCGGAAAAACAGCGGTGAATACGCCCATGGCGACGAATCTGATCGGCGTATTTTCACAGCCCCAAAAGGTCTATATCGATGTGGCGGCCTGGAAAACCCTGGACAAACGGGAGCTCAGCTCCGGTCTTGCGGAGACCATCAAGCATGCCTGCCTTTCGGATGCCGCATTTTTCTCATGGCTGGAGGAGAATGTAGACAGGATCCTTTCTCTCGACCCGGAAGCCTGTATGCATGCTGCCCAAACCAACTGCCGGATCAAGTATGAGATTGTCGAGAAGGACGAAAAGGAGACCTCGGGCCTGCGGGAATCGCTGAATCTCGGGCACACTCTGGGACGGGCTCTGGAAACGGTCAGCGGATATTCTCTGCTTCACGGGGAGGCCGTGGCCGTGGGTCTTGTATTTCAGGCCAGACTTGGAGAGGCCAGAGGACTGATGAAGCCGGAGGAAACGAAGCGGCTTTGCTCTCTTCTGGAGAGGGCAGGTCTTCCGACGGAAATTCCGGAGGGAATCGATCGAAGGGAGCTGGTTGAAAAGCTGTATACGGACAAAAAAACCAGAAACGGAAAGCTGAGATTTGTGTTTTCCGACGGAATCGGACGTCTTGCCACAGAAGGAGATCAGAAGGTTTCCTTTGAGGTATCGGAGGAGGAGGTTTTACGGGTTTTATGAAGGATCGGGTAAAGAAGAAATTTACGGTGCAGCGTTTGGTTCTTATGGCGGTGTTGATCGCGCTTCATGTGGTGGCCGTACGATTTTTAAGTATTCAGACACCGATTTTCCGAATCAGCTTCGGTTTTATCGCTCTGGTCCTGGCCGGGGTTCTGCTCGGACCTGTGGAGGCGATGATCGTGGGAGCCCTGGCGGATCTGATCGGTGCTCTTTTGTTTCCGAGCGGACCCTTTTATCCGGGCTTTACGCTGACTGCTGCTTTGACGGGCCTGGTTTTCGGCCTGTTCCTCTATAAAAAGGTGACGGTTTTAAGAGTCATATTTTCCTGTGCCATCGTGGAATTTGTGCTTGGCCTGCTACTAAACACCTACTGGATCCACGTTCTTTACGGAAAAGGCTTTCTCGCTATCCTTCCGACCAGGGCCATACAGGCGGGCGGAATGTTCGTGGTCCAGTGTGTGATCATACTATTGCTTAACCAGTTACTGTTCAAGAGGCTGAAAGGAGTCGTAAAGGAGGGAAAGAAATGACAGATTTGGAAACTCTGCAGCAGTGGATCGATGAATCCGAAAGGATCGTATTCTTCGGCGGAGCCGGTGTTTCTACAGAGAGCGGCATCCCCGATTTTCGAAGCCAGGACGGGCTGTATCATCAGAAATACAAGTATCCGCCGGAAACCATTGTGAGCCATACCTTCTATAAGGAAAGACCGAAGGATTTCTTTGATTTTTACCGGGATAAGATGCTTCCTATCGGATTTGAGCCGAACGCCGCCCATAAGAAGCTGGCGGAGCTGGAGGAAAAGGGAAAGCTTCTTGCGGTGGTGACCCAGAATATCGACGGTCTGCATCAGAAGGCAGGAAGCAAAACCGTGTACGAGCTCCACGGAAGTACCCTGCGCAATTACTGTGAGCGCTGCGGCAAGACCTTTGATGTGGACTATATCATGAATTATAAGAATCCGGAGAACGGGGACGTTCCCTTATGTGATGAATGCGGAGGGCCTGTGCGGCCGGATGTGGTGCTCTATGAAGAGGGCCTGGATGACGAGGTGGTCAGCGGAGCCATCGATGCCATCAGCAGAGCAGATCTTCTGATCATCGGAGGAACCTCTCTCGTGGTCTATCCCGCTGCCGGCTTTATCCATTACTTCCGTGGAAAGCATATCGTTATGATCAATAAATCCTCTACCTCCGCGGATCATAAGGCGCAGCTCGTGATCCATGAGCCGATCGGAGAAGTACTTGGAAAGATAAAGGTTTGAGTTTTTTGCTTGCAACCTGAGAAAAATCGTGCTATCATAAAAATCCGTGGTATATCGAATACAAACCCCTTGCTCGGAGTGAATATTCCGGGCCTATAGACCGAAAGGAGGTGCGATCAGAATGAGCAAATACGAATTAGCATTGATCGTAAATGCCAGGATCGAAGACGAAGCCAGAGCCGCCGTCGTGGAAAAAGCGAAGGATTATATCGTAAGAGCCGGCGGTACGGTGACGAACGTGGATGATTGGGGCAGAAAAAAGCTTGCCTACGATATCCAGAAGATGGATGAAGGCTTCTATTACTTTATCCAGTTCGATGCCGAGACGGACGCTCCCGCAAAGCTGGAGACAGACGTTCGTATCATGGACAACGTTCTTCGATTCTTAGTCGTAAAACAGGACGAAGAATAGGAGAATAACATGAATAAAGTGATTTTAATGGGCCGCCTTACCAGGGACCCGGATATTCGATATTCCACAGGTGATCAGACCATGGCGATTGCCAGATATACCCTTGCGGTAGATCGGCGGGGCCGGAGAGATCAGAATAATGATAATCAGCAGACGGCGGATTTTATCTCCTGTGTGGCCTTTGGCCGTACAGCGGAATTTGCCGAAAAGTATCTGAGAAAGGGAATAAAGATCTGCGTGACCGGCCGGATCCAGACCGGGTCGTATACGAATAAGGAAGGCCAGAAGGTCTATACGACGGATGTGGTGGTGGAGGACCATGAGTTTGCCGAAAGCAAAAATGCCAGCGGCGGAGAATCCTCCTACAGCCAGCCAAGCGCTCCGAGCGCTCCGATCGATGCGGCTGACGGTTTTATGAATATTCCGGAAGGTATTGACGAAGAGCTTCCCTTCTCATAAAGGGTAACGGAGGTAAGAGAACATGCCTTATAACAGAACAGACAGAGGAGACGGCTCGCGCCGCCGCCCCATGCACAGAAGGAAAAAGGTCTGTGTCTTCTGCGGAAGCGAGACCATCGACTATAAGGATACGTTAAAGCTGAAAAAGTATGTATCCGAGCGCGGAAAGATCCTTCCCAGAAGGATTACAGGTACTTGTGCGAAGCATCAGAGAGCGCTGACCACCTCGATCAAGAGAGCGAGACATCTGGCGCTGATGCCGTATGTCCAAGATTGAGTCCAGTAAAATCAAGGGTTTGTGGGTTTTGAGATAGAATTTGACACAAATTTGACACAAAACCTCGACTCAAGGTTATACCTCGGACGGAGAGAGAAAACAGCCCGAACTGCTGATAACAGTGGTTCGGGTTTTTTATACCCTCATCCCTCCACGATACTGGTGGGATGTCTTTTTGAAACAGGCCTCTCAACAATACTTCGTATTGTCTCGATAGGAAGACATCGTTTTTGACATTTCCATATTCAACAATAATCTTTCCCCAGAAAAAATACAGGCAATTTGGGGCTTTTATTCAAACAGACATCTGCCTGTTTTTTCTTTTTGTGCAGATAATTGTAAGTGCACCTGCAAGAGATCAGGCATTGTTGTGATAGATAGAAAAAGATTTGTATTGGAGAGGAGAGCTGAAGATGCTGAAGAATATGCAGGAAACACTGGAAATGGGTTTTGATGTTTTGAATAAGGTTTATTTCGCCAGTGCTCTGCCTGTTCCAGTTATCACGATAATGACAAGTCCCCGAACAAACGGGCACTTTACGACAGGAAGGACTTGGAGAGCAGAGAATGAATATTTACATGAAATCAATATCTCTGCGGAGCATCTGGACAGACCGATTGAGAACATCATGGCTACTCTTTGCCATGAAATGGTTCATTATTACTGTCTGATAAACGGGATAAAGGACACTTCGCAGAATGGGCGTTATCATAACAGAAAATTCAAAGAGGAGGCTGAAAAAAGAGGCTTGCAGATTTCATATGCGCAGGGTATCGGATATTCTGCTACGGAACCGAGAGATGATTTCAAAGAAATTTTAAAGGAATATGGGATAGCAAAACCTATAGATTTGAACAGAGAGAGTATGAAAGAGTTTAAAGGAATAGATGTCGGTGGAGCTTCAGGAAATGGAGATAGCGGAACAGGAGTTGTCAATAAGCCAAAGTGCAGCACCAGAAAGTATCAGTGTCCCGGGTGTGGAAACAGCTTCAGAGCCACCAAGGATCTCAATGTTGTGTGCGGAGACTGCTGGGTGCAGTTTATAAAGATTTTGAAGTGAAGGGTGGCGTGGTAAACTGCCAAAATGCCATTTCCAGGGAGGGGAGAAATTATTTCGTTATTTCAGTAGGTGATTTTCTGGATATGCGTGTACAGAGGGTACGTGGTTGAAATTTTTCTTGGAAAAGTCAAGGTATATCAGCATTGGCTGAAAAACAGGCAAAGCAGTACGGAAAAAATGCTCACAAATTCAAGGGAAAGGGAGTGGTCAGAAAAATGGTGGACAGAAAAAAGGTTTTAAGCGACTCGTGAAAAAATAAAACCGGGATCAGGGAAAACGAGGCTGCATATGCTAAATTTGGGTGGTTCTGGGAAATCGACGCATAAAAATAAAGCAATGGGATTCATAATCGACGAAATATGAAGAAAAATAAGGGTTTGGTTTGGGTATAGTCAAAATGAATAGATTGGAGGATAAATAATTATGAATGTTGCATATGTTAGAGTAAGCACAGCAGATCAGAATCCGGAACGCCAGAGGGAAGCGTTGGAGAGATATGGGATAGAACGGTGGTTTGAGGAAAAAGTTTCCGGAAAGGACACGAACCGCGTGGAATTGCAAAATATGCTGAACTTTGTCCGGGAAGGGGATACGGTTTATGTCCATGATTTTTCCAGATTGAGCCGGAGTGTGGCAGATCTGTTGCAGGTTGTTGAATCCCTGCAATCAAAAGGTGTCCAGCTTGTCAGCATGATGGAAAATGTGGATACCGGCACAGCCACAGGAAAACTCATGCTGACCATGATCGGAGCAATTGCAGAATTCGAGAGAATGAATCTGCTGGAGCGTCAGCGTGAAGGAATAGCTATTGCCAAGAGGGATGGCAAGTACAAGGGAAGAAAACCGAAGGAGCATGAGAACCTTGATGAAGTTTATAGGCTTTGGAAGAATAAGGAAATTACGGCAGCCAGAGCGTCAGAATTGTTGGGGGTATGCCGGGGAACGTTTTATAATCTGGTGAAGAACAGGGCTTGACGTAAGCAAGCAGGGTACACCGTCAAAAAATCATTGCAGAAACAGCCTTCTGACGATATAATGTAGGCAACCTAAGAGAGTATGCGGTGTACCACCTTGAGGAGTTGGCGCTCCCCAAGGCAGGGATGGTTGTGAGAGCAACCAACGATACAGCATAGCTGCGGCACACGCAGGATTATTGTACCTTATTTTTATGGGGTTTACAATCTTTTTGCGTTGGTAAGTCCAAGGCGTGTTTGTTGAGGTCCGATCAAAAGGAAGGGTGCAGCGTGTAAAAGCGCTGTACCCTTCTTGTCTTAGGCCAAAAAACTATTATACGAGGGAGGGATTTTCATAATGAGAGGTTTGTTGAAAAAAATATGCACATTTGCATTGGTAGCGGTTATGGCAGGTACGCAGACAGTTAGTGTGCTTGCGGATAAGACTGAGATCACGCAAGGCACTCCATATGTTGCCTCCAGTGCTTCGTCTATGACTGTAAAAAATCTGGCACTTAGTCTTGACGGAAGTGCGGCTATTGATTCAAATGGAAATCTCTGGATGTGGGGGGATCTTGGGTTTAATTCTGCTTTTTCAGTGTCAAGATATGGTGAAAATTCACCTGTTCCAAAACAAGTTTTGCCTGATGTAAAGTTTTCTGAGATAAGCATGGGAAATACCAGTTCGAATGGAGGAGGGATTGATAAAGACGGTCATCTTTGGATGTGGGGACATAATACCAGTGGTACGTTAGCGAACGGGGAACAAGATATGTCAACAGATAATCAGATGAGATATAATAATTATTCACCCATAAAGGTAATGACAGATAAAACATTTAAGACGATTTGTGTGAACGGCGAAAATGCAGGCGCGATTGATGGAGAAGGCAATCTTTGGATGTGGGGGAACAATAGCTACCGTCAGCTTGGAGTAGAAGATAAATCTATTTTTGAACCAACAATAATCATGGAGGGAACAAAATTTACAAAGATTGCGATTGGCGTAAATATGGATCATGAAGATTTCTGCGGAGCTATAGATACCGATGGACGGCTCTGGTTATGGGGATCAGAGTTGAGATCAGATACTTTTATACAATTTATGCCAGGTACAAAATTTGTTGACATTTCTTTTGAAGTATATGGTGGAATGGCGCTTGATTCGGAAGGTGTTATCTGGGATCTTTGGGGTCCTAAACTTGATGCTGGAGATGTACGTTTTAAGGATATTGAGTCAGGACAGTTTTTCAATGGAGCCATAGACACAGATGGACATTTGTGGATGTGCGGTTCTAATGAAATGGGTCAACTTGGTAACGGGACACGGGAAGATGAATATAAACTTGTTATGATTGAGCCGAACACAACATTTGAGGCACTTGATTTAGGGTCAGATTTTAGTGGAGCAATAGATACTTCAGGTAATCTTTGGATGTGGGGAAGTAATGCAGCTGGAACGATTGGAAATGGGAAAGATGGGAATGATGCGTATGATGAAACCGGTGATTATTCTAATGCATATGTGGGAAAACCCATCAAGGTGGTTTTGGATTCCTCATTATCCAAGAGTATTTCAGCAGGTAAGAAGCTAACACTTAAAACCTCTAAAAAGGCTATAGACTGGACGAGTTCAAATTCGTTTGTTGCTGATGTGAAAAAATCCGGAAGGAAGAAAGCGATAGTCACAGGAAAGTCGAAAGGTACTGCAACGATAAAAGCATATACAGGAAAAGGATCGAAGCGGAAGCTTCTCAAGGCATGGGTTGTTGAAGTAGAATAATTTGACATTTCTCTAAAAGATGTTATTATATGGTCAGGCAGGAAAGTAATTAAGTTCTATGAGCAACAGCGAAAAACCCGGGATTGCGCTCCCGGGTTTTTCTATTCCATTTTTGGCAAGGTGGCTTAATCCTTAGGCTGGTTGCCGTTGTCGTCTCTGTCCAGCCATTTACTGATGAGATTGGCGATCACACCAGCCGCGACAGAGATCAGGAAGGTAATTAAGTATTCTATAAGCAACACCCCCTTTCCTGCCAGTATAGGGGTGGCAACGAAGCCATTATAGCAGAGACCATTGTTCATTACCAGAAAAAGCGACAAACTCGCCAAAAGAGAGGGAATCCAAAGCCTGTTTTTCCTTGCGTTATCACGTCTTGTATCACAGCACCCTAGCGTTATGATTGGATCGTAGCAGGGCAGACGCCCAAGAATCATAAGAGAACGGAGGTGCTATTTATGTGCAGGACATTATTTGTGGTAAACAAGCTGATGCTGGGGAACCGGGAGCTGGGCTGGGAACTCTTTGACGGAGAAGGGGTTCTGGAGCAGACGAGCAGACAGATTAAGGATGCTATCAAAAAGGGAGAACGGGTTTACGGGTTGAAAATGGATAAGGAAGAGAATCTGGTTCTGGATACAGATGGATTTTTCACTACTGACCTTATGCTCCATTCCCATATCAATTCGTTCAAGTCGATGACCGGAGAGGCAAATGTGACGAACAAGTATCTGGTCTGCACCGGAAGCAGGATGGCTGGAGGGAAAAAGGTATATAGTGCAGTCAGCAGCCGGTTTGAACAGATCACGAATATTTCCGAGGAGGAGATGAAGGTGTTTCTTAAGCTCGGTATCTGTACTTCCGGTGCCAGACTGGTAGGAAATGAGATCGAAGTTGCTACCGTGAAAGAGGAAAAGGCCGGAAAAGGCAGCACAAAGCAACTGGAGAAAAAGGAAGTAGAGCTGAAGGCTTCCAGAGCGGCTGCGACGAACCAAAGGGAGACTGTATCGGTCAATAAGGAAGAAGAGGGCTAACGTAATGCTCCGGCTTTCCATATAAATAATGAAAAAAATATGGAAAGCGAGGGAAAAGATATGAGCAGTAATGGTAGGGGTTATAAGCTGGCGAGCAAATACGACGGAGATTTCGGAAGGATGGTATTACAGTTTCCAAATGGTGAATTTACAGTAGTACTGGAGGTTAGGTTTCCGCACGACGGGCAGATGAGTGACAATTTTGAGTTTATGCAGGGCGCAGAGGGGCTGATGCATAAGCGTCTGAGAAAGAGTATCTGATCCGAAGAAAAAGAGAGACGAGATTTTGACTGGTTGGGAGTGGATGAAGGCATCTACTCCCAACATTTTTTTATGAAGAGAATATTATTTTTCGTTGTGGGAGAATTGATAAGGCTGGGAAATAAGCACAACCGAGAGATTTTTGTTTTCTTAAAAAACTGATATGTAATGACCTTTGTCAAGATGTAAATTGAGCCAAAGACCATCACAGGCTATTTTGTTTTTTCTGAAAGCATCTTGGCAGAGCTACGGATTATCAGTTCCCGGCATTGGCCACTCTGATATACGTGGATTCGGGAGATTGCTCTCCTTACCGACAGGTCAATGGTCCGCCGTGAGCACTACCGTCTAAAAGCGTGGATCACAGATTTCTCTGTGCCGACATAGTTTTTTCGTAGATTGCTCGAACCTTGAAAAGAACCATAGCCCTACCAGGATGCTTTCAGTTGTCTGTGGCTGATGGAAACGGCGTAAGCCGGCTTACATCAGCTTGGGCACCGCTTACAACGTCGGAACGGCGCTGTCAAGTCTGCGAAGCACCGCCGCAGGCGGCTTGGACTTGACTGTGACGGGACGATGTTGTACCTCATGCGATGTTCTCCGTCATCATGCCCCAGATGTAGCAGGCAAGCTCTCTGG
>JAFSXC010000094.1 GCA_017450105.1 Lachnospiraceae bacterium
ACCGATACGATCCGGTCATCCTCGATCAGAACATCTCCATGAAACGGCTTTCCTCCGGTTCCGTCCACGATCAATCCGTTTTTCAATACTGTTTTCATTGTTTTCTCCCAGGGATATCCCCGACCCTGCGATCCTCTGGAAGCAAAACAACGATGTATCTGCAGGGAAAATGCAAAGACAAACGATTGCCGTAATGACAGCTACAGACTCTATTCTACCTTATATCCTCTCCCTCTGTCCACCGCAATAAGACCATTACTGCCCTCCCCCTGGGGGGAGGGTGCCCGAAGGGCGGGTGAGGTGGCAGCAAAAAACCGCCCGGTCAGCCCGAATGGGGCTTCCCGAAGCGGCTTATTCCTTTATGCTCAGGCGTCTGAATTCCCGACAGCTTTTGGTTTTACTTCGCCAGGCTCAGCATGATCTCATTGCTCCTCGCCACGAAGGCGCTCATCTCCTCCGGCGTCAGCGGCCGGTTCACAAGCCGCGCCAGGTCATAGAGCTGCTTGCAGAAGACCGGCACGTTCTCGGCCTGCCTGTGCTCGAGGATGTATTTCACAAGCGCATGATTCTCGTTCAGGATCAGGGTCTCATCCTGGCTCCCGCCGAACATACCGATGTCCAGACCGTTGCCCGCGTACATCTTCATCATATCCTGCATCCTGCGGCCTTCCTCGGACACGGTAAGAACCGAGGAAATTTTATCGTCCTTTAATTTCTCAACGCGCACATTCAGCTTGTCGTTCTCAAGCTCCTTCCGGAAGATCCCGGTCAGCTCCTCGACAACCTCCTTCGCGGTCTCCCCGTCCTCAGCCTTCATGGCCTCATTCAGATCGGAATCGATACGGCAGAATTTGTAATGCTCATTCCGCTGCTCGAGCTGGGTAATAAAGGAGGTGTCGATCATCCGGTCCAGGATCACGGCCTGGGTTCCGTTGGCCTTGAACATCTGGATATACTGGCCCTGCTGCTTCTCGTCCGTCACATAATAGACCACCTTCCGGTCATCCTTCGGCTCCTCGTTCTCCTTGTCCTCAGACTTTTCTTCCTTCGCGTCATCCGAAGCTTCCCCGGCATCCTTCTCACTCTCCTCCGCCGGGATCGGATTTCCGTCCTTATCCAGGACCTCCGCCTCTTCTGTTTTTCCTTCCACCTCTTTATTTTCCTCTTCCTTTACCAATAATTCAGGCAGGGTTAAATATTTATGGTCAAGATTCTTGAAGAGGATGTAGTCGTTCATCTTGTCGCAGAACTTTGTATCCTTCAGGCACCCGTACTTGATGAAGGGGCTGATGTCGTCCCAGAACTTCTCGTAGTTTTCCTTATCGGTCTTGCACATACCGATCAGCTTATCCGCGACCTTCTTTGTAATAAAGTCAGAGATCTTCGTAACAAAGCCATCGTTCTGAAGCGCCGACCGGGAGACATTCAGCGGCAGATCCGGGCAGTCGATGACACCCTTCAGCAGCATCAAGAACTCCGGGATCACCTCTTTAATATTGTCCGCGATAAAGACCTGGTTGTTGTAGAGCTTAATCGTTCCTTCGATGGAATCGTACTCTGTATTGATTTTCGGGAAATATAAAATCCCCTTTAAATTAAACGGATAGTCCATGTTCAGATGGATCCAGAACAGGGGCTCCTTGTAGTCGTTAAACACCTTCCGGTAGAAGGACTTGTACTCCTCGTCCGTACAATCGTTCGCGTTCTTCGACCACAGCGGCGTTGTATCGTTCAACGGAACCGGGCGCTTCTTGATCTTTAAGCGCTCCTTCGCGGGGCTGACCTCCACGGTCTCCTTTGTCCCGTCCTCCTTCTCCTTTTCCTCGGTCTTCGCCGGCTCGTGGATCTCCTCCACGACCTCATCGGTATCCAGCTTATCCTCGACATCGATGGTCTCATACTTCTGTTCCTCGCCCTCCTTCGAAAGGAAGATCGGCACGGGCATGAACGAGCAGTATTTCTCAATCACCTCTCTTGCCCGGTATTCATTGGCAAACTCAAGGCAGTCCTCGTTCAGATAGAGGGTAATCGTGGTCCCGACCTCGGTCCGGTCGCTGTCCGAAAGGTCGAACTCGGTACCGCCGTCGCAGGACCAGTGGACCGCCGGGGCGTCCTTCTGCCAGGATTTTGTGTCGATCGTAACCCTGTCCGCGACCATGAAGGCGGAATAAAAGCCGAGGCCGAAATGGCCTATGATCTGGTCGTCAGTTCCCTTATCCTTATACTTTTCGATAAAGTCCGTGGCGCCGGAGAAGGCGATACGGTTAATGTATTCCTCGACCTCGTCCGCGGTCATCCCGAGCCCGTTATCCCGGATCTCCACCGTCTTCTTCTCGGGGTTCAGATGGATATGGATCTCGCTCTTATAGTCCAGAGGCAGCTCCGTCTCTCCCATCATCTCCAGCTTCTTCAGCTTCGTAATCGCGTCGCACCCGTTGCTGATCAGCTCACGATAGAAGATATCGTGGTCCGAATACAGCCATTTTTTAATAATAGGAAACAGATTTTCACTGTCAATCGATAAGGTTCCGTGTTTTTCCGTCATGTTGATCACTCCTTTTATCATAATTTCCTGTTTTTTAGGTCAATCATTACTACCTATCATAGTCTTGCCCCAAACAAAAGTCAATAAAAAATTAGCACTCGCTTAAAACGAGTGCTAACACAAGTCGATGTGAAAACCCCTGTAAGTTTACGAAAGCTCTGATCAAACCGGCGTTTCTAACAATTCTCCATCGCGTGACCGATCCGCCGCGCCAGCGCCCGAAGCCGCCCCCGGTCGGGCTTTAGGACCTTACGGTCGTAGGTATAGATCCCGTTGACCTCCTCCTCCACATCGGTGAGCTGCGTATAGATACAGCCGCACAGCCCGTTTCGGATCGCCGGCAGGACCATCTGATCATAAAGATGCATCATCGCATCCGTAAGCTCGTCCCTGTCGTGACACCGCCCATAGCCGAAATGGCCCTTGCTGTGCTTGAAAAGATGGCCCTCGACCTCCATCGAGTAGCCCCCGCATTCCGAGAGCAGAAGGGGACGTTTCCGCGGCTTTAAGCGGACAATATGGAAGTAGATGTGCTTGCTGTCAAAGTCCGAGAGCTTCTGGGCAAACCACCCCGAGGTGGAATCGATGAGCCGCGTCGGGTCCTTTTCCTTTGCAATGCCGTACAGCCGGTCGGAATCGAACTGTCCCCAGCCCTCGTTAAAGATCGTGTAGGCGATGATGCTGGGATGGTTGTGCAGAACCTCCATGGTCTCAAGCATGTGCTCAATAAAGAATTTCTTGCGGTGAAGGTCCAGCTCCGGATGCTTCTTGTCCGATTTCATCCAGAAGATGAAGTTGGGAAGAAAGGTGTCGCAGAAGAAGCTGTAGACTCCGGAATTTACCATATCCTGGATCACAAGGATCCCGTGCAGGTCACAGGCATAGTAGAACTGCTCCGGCTCGATCTTGATGTGCTTCCGGATACAGTTAAAGCCCAGATCCTTCGCCCGCAGCACATCCCGCTCATACTCCCTTAGGTCCGTCGGCCGGTAGATCCCGTCCGGAAAATAGCCCTGATCCAGAAGGCCGTGGAGAAAGATCGGCTTTCCGTTCAGACAGACCCTCTCGACCCCATCGACCGGGCAGATCTCGATGGTCCGGAGCGCAAAATAGGTCTCCACCCGGTCCTCCTTCGTCCGGATTTCCATCGGAAAGAGCCTTGGATTCTCCGGAGTCCAGAAAAGCGCGTCCGTTGACTTAAAATCCTCGTGGAAGGACCCGGCAATCAGATCGATAAAATTAATTCTTGCCTTATTTTCGTTAAATTTTACCTTTAAACTGTGTTTTTTCTGCGGATCAATCCAAATCTCGGCCGAAAAACCGACTTCCCCGCCCTCCGAAAGCTCCACTTCCACGTCCAGACCCGTAAGATCCGGCGTGATTGAAAGACGCCTTATGTAGCTCAACGGTACATTTTCCAGCCAAACACAGCCCCAAATTCCGCTGACCGGGGTGTACCACATGCCTCCGCGCTTCTTTCTCTGCTTTCCGTAGGGGAGATCGACGGACAGGGTATCCGTTGCCTTCACCTTAAGCACATTTTCCGCACCGGTCAGAAGGATCCCGGTCACATCGAAGGAAAAAGGAAGATACCCTCCCTTATGCCCGCCGAGGAAATGGCCGTTCAGCCACACCTCCGCCACCTGATCCACAGCGCCGAAGTGCAGAAGAAACCGGGGCAGCGTAAACTCCGGGGGCACAGAAAACCTCTTTTCATAAAGCAGGGTATCGTTGACCTCCCCGACATATCCGGAAGCTGCGGATTGGGGAGGAAAAGGAACATTTATTATATTATTATTTAATTTCCATTCGCCATGAAGCAGAAGGTAATGCTCCCGCTTCATCTGTGGTCTCGGGTAAGAATAGTCAGTGTCCATAAACATCCTCAAAGACCGTAAAGAAAGAATCGGATTGCAGGGCCTTATCCGTCGGCATCTCCAGCGCCTCCAGAAGATCCCTGTTCTCAACCGAATCCAGCGAGGAAACAAACTCATCGTAGATATCCGCGAAGGTCTCCTTTTCCCGCTGTTTCGCTATGGTTTCCTTATTGGCTTCGGTCAGCTCCTCCACATTTTTCTTAAGGCACCTGAGGAAATAATAGCCCTGTGCTGTCTCGATGGGGCCCGCGATCTCCTCCTCCTCCAGCCGGAAGGCCGCCTCCGTGGCCTCTGCCGGAAGCTCCTTCCGGTCCACGGTCATTTCGATCGAAGGGAGCTCGTTATGCTGCGCCGCCAGCGTGGAAAAATCGCCATCGTGGGCCAGGCTCTTTTTGATCTCCTTCGCCCTGTCCTTTTCGCTGACAAAGATCACCTGAAGCTGGACCACACGCGCCTCGTCCTCGCTGACCTCGTAATTCACCGATCCGGTCAGCGCATCATAAAGCTTTTCGGCAAGCGCGTACTCGAGGTAAAGCTCCTCAATATCCTCTTGTTTAATCTCGGTATAAGAAATCTCCGCATCGGTCAGCGTCTCAAAATAGGTCTTGGCGGCCTCGGCGGCCCGATTGGCCTCATCCTCCGTCAAAGTCACCTCCTGCTGCTGCGCGAGATAGTCCATGCTGATGGTCCGGGCGGTCTCTTTTATGGTCAGATCCTTTACATATGCCGCAAATTCCGGGTCGTCGTTGTCATAGAGCTTCATGTCATAAGCGTTCCCGTAGATGTTCCGGTAGTTCATGAGCATGAGCCGGATCTGCGGCAGCGTACACCTTGTATCTCCGATGGTAAAAACCGTATTCTCGTCCTTCTCAAAGGAAAGCACGACGGAATCTCCTTTTTCCCCGCAGCCCGCGCTTGGAAAAAGCAGGGTCAGTGTAAGGAAAAGGCTGATGAGCTTTCGTTTCATCCTAGCCCTCCAGCACCAGATATCTTCCGTCGGGGATCAAAAAGACCTCCGCGGCATCCTCCAGCTCCTCGTCTCCGAGGCCTGTCACGTCCATTCCCATTTCATCCAGATACTCCCGGACATCCTCCAGCTTATCCAGAACGACGGCCATGCAGTCCGACAGGAACTCCTCCGCCTCCTCCTCCGTTTCCGCTACGGGTTCCGGAAAAAGCTTTCCCTGGTCCTTTAAAAATGTAGTCAGTACAAGGGTATCATATTCCATAATCTACCTCCCACCACCATCAATATACTTATTCCCATGGGAAATTTCAACCCTTCCTTCCCTTCCCCGGGGTAAGGCGGATCAGATCGATCCCCCAGGCGGCCAGCCCGTGGATCATGTGCGCCAGGGGAAGCCCCATGACATTATAATAATCCCCGTGGATCTGCTTCACATAGGGAGCGAATTTCCCCTGGATGGCATAGGCGCCGGCCTTGTCCATGGGCTCACCGGTCTCCACGTAATACTCGATCTCCTCGGGCGTCATCGGGTAGAACTCCACCTCCGTCCCCTCGGAGAAGGTAAATTCTTTTTTAAATCCAAGCTTAATTTGAATGCAGGTCACGCCGGAATACACGATATGCGACCGACCCTGCAGAGCCGTCAGCATGGTCTTCGCTTCCCCGACGTCCTTCGGCTTTCCGAGGATCTTATCCTCATAGGAAACCACGGTATCCGCCCCGATCACAAGGCATTCCTCCGCGTCTCCGTTCCGGTCCTCCCAGATCTCCTCATTTCCGTAGGATTTCAGCTTTCCGGACAAAATCGCGTCCGCGATCTCCTCCGCCTTTTTCCGGGACAGAGCCTCCACCACCTTCGCCGACTCCGTCTCCGTCGTAAGCTCCTCCCCCTTGGCCGGAAGGACCAGAAAGCGGATGCCGATCTGTTCCAGGATCGCCCGCCGTCTCGGGGATCCCGAGGCCAGGATCGTTTTCATTTTAGATTCCCCCTTCCTCTACGAAAATCTCCCTGTGCAATGCAAAGGAGTATAGCACCGTCCGGATGTCCCTACACCCGGTTATCCGGGAGACCGCCTCCCGGTATAGTTTCATTTGTATTTTATATTTTGATTTAAGTTCTTCCTCTGTTTTTGCCCTGTCGGTCTTATAATCCAGGATCGTGATCTGATCGTCCTTTCGGTAAAAGGCATCAATGATTCCCTGGATGATCACGGTCTCCCGGCTGTCGGTTCCATAGATTTCCCCGGCGGTCAGACCCATGACAAACGGCTTCTCCCGGTAGAGCTGTCCCGCCTCCTCCGCCGCCGAAAGCTCCGCCGCCAGAGGGCTTTCCAGAAAGCGCAGTATCGGCCCGGGCTCCACAAGAGCCGCCCACTCCTCAGACAGCTTTCCCTGCGCCTTAAGAGCGCCGATCTCCTCCTTTACGCGGGAAAGCTTCTCTTCGGAATTAAGCTCTCCCAGCTCCCTGCGAAGGGAAAAGGATACACATTCCATAAAGCGGTGGAAGGCGCTGCCCCGTTCGGCCGGATTCCTCCTTTGCTCCGAGGCCCTTGCAAAGCGCGGGACGGGACTGTCCTTATGCCTTTTATCCTCCCTGGGCAAGGCCGCGCCCTCGCCCTCCGCGAACAGAAGAGCACGGTTTTTCAGCTCGGTTACGCTGATCTTGTCCCTGACATTTTCCTCTCCCTCATAAGGATAACAGAAAGAGAGCCTTTGTAAAAGGGCCTGATCCGCTTCTTCTTTGTTTATCCGGTCCAAGAGCTCCTTCAGGGTCCTTCTGTTCTCTTCGGCCTCCCTCTCCTGCCGCATTTTCAACTCCTCCGGCTCCAAAACCCGGATCCGGAAGGTATCCTCGTGGCAAAGGGCCGCCGGCAGCAGCCAGTCCAGGCAGCACCCCGCCGAAAGGCGTTTTTCGAAGGGAAGCAGGCCGCCTTCCCTTTGTGCGTAGAGAGACAGCGCATCCATCTGCTTATTCAACTCCTTTTTTACCCCGGTCACAAAGAGGTATTCCCTGGCCCGGGTCAGGGCCACATAGAGTACGCGAAGCTCCTCCCCCATCTCCTCCCGCTCCAAGAGGCAGGAAATAGCCTCCCGCGGCAGGTTGGAGGCCTTTGTCCGCCGTTTTCCGTCAATGTAGGACAGACCGATCCCGTGGTCGAAGGACAGGAGCAGCCGGTCGCTCAAATCCCGCCGGTTCAGCTTTCTTCCGACCCCGGAAAGGAGCACGACCGGAAATTCCAGTCCCTTGCTCTTATGGATGCTTAAGATCCTGACCGCATCCATATCCTCATGTACAAGCTCCGCTTCCCCGAAATCCGCCTCGTATTTCCGCAGGCTCTCTACATAGCGGATAAAGCGGTACAGCCCGGAGTTTCTTCCCTCCTCAAAGGACACGGCCTTCTCCATCAGCATGCGCAGATTCGCCTCCCGCTGTTCTCCCGCCGGAAGCGCCGCCTCATAATAAAGATAATCCGTCTCCTTACAGATCCGTTCTATGAGTTCATGCACCGGGAGCCAGGCGGAAAGCTCCCGGTAGCGGTTCAGCCTCTCCCGAAAATCCGCCGTACGGGGGCTATTCATCACGCAGTCAAAGAAGGAGACCTCCTTTTCCGTCTCCTTTTCCCGCTCCTCGCACACAATCCCGGCAAGCTCACTTTCCGAGAAGCCGCCGATCGGGCTTTTCAGCACCGAAGCCAGCGGGATATCCTGACAGGGATTGTCGATGATCCGAAGGGTATTCAAAAGAACAGCGATCTCGGGCGCGTCAAAAAAGCCGGTGGTCTGGGAAAAGACCGCGGGGATCCCCTCCTTTTTCAGCTCCTCAATCAGCTCCGGCCCGAGACTGCCGGGGCTGCGGAGCAAGATCGCGATATCGGAATACCGGCAGGCGCGAAGCTCTCCGGTTTTTGCATCTCTGACCCGGACCTTCTCAATACATTCATGGATCGTATCTGCCATGACCCGCTCCTCCAGAGCCATGGCGCTGTCCGCCGCAAGGATTTCTCTGGCCTCCGGCGTGTCGTTCATAAGTTTAATCGAAACAAAATTTTTGTACTCAGTATCCGGATAAGAAGCACCGGGAAAGAGCGCCGCCTCCTCATCATAAGCGATGCCCCCGATGTCCTCCCCCATCAGACTGTAAAACACATCGTTCACCGCCTTAAGGATCTGGGGACGGCTCCGGAAATTCTTATGCAGATCGATCCTTCTCTCCGTACCGCTCTTTTGAAACCGGTGGTATTTCTCCATAAAGAGCTCCGGCCGCGCCTGCCGGAAGCGGTAGATGCTCTGTTTGACATCCCCGACCATAAACAGGCGATTCTTTTCTTTTCTAAAAAGAGCCTTTAATATTTCCTCCTGCACCAGATTGCTGTCCTGGTACTCATCCACCATGATCTCATCATACATATCGGCAAACAGCTCGGCCACATCCGTATTCTCTCCGGTTTCGGGATCCTTCAGGATCCGGAGCGCATAATGCTCGATGTCGGAAAAGTCCACCGCGTTGTGCTCGCTCTTCTTCTCCGCAAACAATGCGCGGTAGCGCTGCGCGAGCGAAAGAAGGGTTCTGACCTCCTCCCCTGCCCTTAAGCTCAGAGCGATGCTCTCCTCGGCCGGCTGATGGAAAAAGCGCTTCTTTATCTTATTAAATTTATCTTTTATTTTATTCCTGGCTTCCTGAATACCGGCCTTCAGCTCCGGATCCACCGCGTCGCCGCGGATTGCGGGCAGGCGCTTAAAGGAAACGGCATTTACCTGTGCATAAAGGGTCTCGAAATCTCCGTTCAGCGCCAGAAGCGCCTCCCCCTCCGAGCGCAGCACATCCGAATAGGCAAGGGGCCCGCCCGGAGCCTGCGCCTCCTCCGTCATCCGCAGGAGCTCCTCTCCCAGGCTTTGAAGCTCCTTTGAAAGCGCGCTTAAAAACTCCTTCATCAGAGGACTGTTCTTCAGCGCCTCCTCCCCGGCATAGCAGTCTCCCGCTTTCTTAAGCCACTGATCCGGCCAGGGAAAGCTTTCGGAAAACTCCGCGGTCCGAAGGATCAGGTCCCGGACGCCCTCATCGCTCCTGGCGCTTCGAAAGGCGCGGATAAAGGAGAGCACGGCCTCGTCCTTCTCCTCATAGACCAGCTCCATCAGCCGGTCCATCGCATCGGCGGAAAGGAGCTTCATTTCCCCGGGATCCCCGACATTGACAGCCCCGGAAAGCCCCAGCTTCGCCGCGTAATTTCTCAGGATATACAGGCAGAAGCTGTCGATCGTGGTTATTTTGGCATGATGCACCAGAGCAAGCTGCTTTCTGAGATGCGCGTTCTCCGGCTCCCTCTCACAGGCCTTCGCGATCTCCGCCGCGATCCTCTCCCGCATCTCCGCCGCAGCCGCATTGGTAAAGGTCACAACAAGGATCCGGTCGATCTGCAGCGGCTTCTCCCGGTCCAGAAGGAGAGAAACGATCCGGCTGCTTAAGACAGCCGTTTTCCCAGAGCCCGCCGCGGCGCTGACCAGAAGGGCCGGGTTTCTCGCGTCCAGGACCTCCCTTTGTTCCTCTGTCCACTCCACCTTCATGTATGTACCTCCAGCGCTTTTCTGATCTCGGCCATCGCCTCCGTCTCCTCTGTTTCCTTAAGCCGCCGGTAGGAATACCCCGGCACCCTTTCGTCAAAGCCGCAGACGCTTCTGTACCGGCAATACGCGCACCCGTCCTTCGTCTTGCTCTTAATCGGCGAGGGCAGGTAAGCGCCTCTGTAGATCTCCTCGCCGAGAGTAACGATCTTTTTCTCCGTATAGGAAAGGATCGAGGAAAGCTCCTCCTCGCTCATGACCGGCGTATTCGCATAAAACCCGCCGTCGGCCTTCTTCCGGACCGGGATCACCAGGGAGGAAACGCCTGCCTGCGCCTCGGAAAAAGCCCGGTCAAAGCAGGCGAGCGCCTCATCGCCCTCATTCATAAGCCCATCCGGCTGCAGAAGCTTATAATAGGCCTCTCTTTGCTCCTTCTCCGGTAACGTGCCATCCTCCTCGATCAGCGGGTCCTTCACCTGGTAATAGAGAAGCCCCCCCGGCCGGATCCTTTTCCCGGGATAGCGCCCGGAAAGAAGCCTTTGGGTCACAAAGGCATAGAGCGGGAGCTGGAGTGACAGCCCGTACAGAAGATCGTTTACCGTAAGCTTTGCCTGTCCCGTCTTATAATCCAGGACCTTAAAGAACAGATCCCGGTCCCTTAAGCCCACATCCACACGATCGATCCGGCCCACCATATTTAAAGCCGTACCGCCGGTGAGCGGAAAACGGGAAGCATTTTCCTCTCCTCCGAAGGGCAGCTCATAGGCCGCCGGCCGGTAATCACCCGCCGCAAGCTGAAACGTCAGCGCATCCACCGTGCGGTCAAGAAGCTCCCTTAGATGAGAAAGCTCGAATTCACCCCTGGGGTCGGAAAAAAAGCCGGCATTCCGATAGACCGCCGAAGCCGCATCCAGCGCCTTGGAAAGAAGCCGGTCCTTCGAAGCAAGGGCCTCCTCCCAGGACAGCCCCTGCGAGGTCAGATCCTTCCCATACGCAGAAAGCGCCTCATGAAAGAGAGAGCCGAGATCCGGCGCACCGAATTCATGCAGGTCCCGCTCCCGAAGACCGAGCCCGTATTGCAGGAAATGCTTTGCCGGACAAAGAGCAAAGCACTCCAGCCGCGTCACCCCCGCCGTGAGCGTTTCACCGTACAGCTTATGGGTCAGCTCCCGCGGGAGAAGCTCCCCTCCCCTGGACAGAAAAGCGGCATGGTAGAGCGGCTCAAGTCTTCTGCTCCATTTGGGGTTTCCCCGGTACCAGGCGGCCAGCGGCAGCAGCGCCTTTTCCTCCTCCCCCTTTCTCTCCTCCCTCAGCATCCCGACGAGCAGGGCCAGAGCGCTCTCCGGCGTCTCCGGAAGCATCGCCGGCGTCTCTTCCTTCACCCATGGGAACAGCGAAAGCACCGTGGACACAAAGTAAGACCGCTTCCTGGCCGTTCCCTCCCGATCGAGCGCGGACCAGGACAGGACAAGGCGTTCCGAGGGCTTCACCGTATTCATATAAAGGTAGAAGCGCTGGATAAAGGCCCGTTCCCGGGGCGACGGGGAAAGAGAAAAGCCGTGATCTGCAAAAACGGTACGCTCCGGTTCGGAAAGGAGCCCTCCGGTTCCCGTTGTTTTCGGGATCACTCCGTCATTTACTCCTAAAATTAAAAGAACTTTTATTTCTCCAAACCGACTGCGTTCCATGTCTCCGATGATGACACGGTCATATCCCTCCGGAAGGCTCCCCACCTTGGCACATTCCAGAGCGGCCTGAAACAGCTCCAGAAATTCTCCGGCATTCAGGTTCTCTTCGCCAAGAATTTCCGCTGTTTTGTCAAGAAATTCAATTACAATTTCATATATCTTTTCCGATTCCCTTGCCCTTCTTTTTTCTCCCTCTGCCTCCTGCCTGTTCGCCAGCTCCTCCATCTTCTTCTCGGCGCCGCATCGAATCAGGAAATCATAAAAGACCCGGCATTGCTCCAGCGCAGTTCTTTCCTTTTTCAAAAAAGCCTCCTCAAAGGGCTTCATTTCCGTCAGCAGACTCTGCCGGATCCCATCGAAGGAAAGCGTTTCTCCCTCCTCCTCCATGGGCTTCTCCCACATCCTCCTTCCGCGCAGGCCATGGGACAGCGCATAGGTTTCGAGCCTGTCCACCTCCTCCCGTTCCAACGGAAGAAGACCGGTCCGAAGGAAATGAAAGACGCTTTCCGTGGAATAGTCCTCCTTCAGGATCCTTAAAATCCCCTCGATCCCCTCAGTCAGGGGGTGAAAACGGATGGCTTCGTTCTGATCCACATAAACCGGGATCCGAAAGCTCTCAAATACCTCCTTTGCATGGGCGGCATAGGAGGGAAGGTCGGCCGAAAGGACCGCGATCTCCTTGTAGCGAAGCCCCTCAAGGCGTACAAGACGCCGGATCTCCGACGCTGCGAAGACCAGCTCCTCATACGGGGTCTGCGCCGCCACCACCCGGATCCGGTCGGTTTCCTTCAAAAAGGCAGCGGGACTTTTTCGAAACAGGTTTTTCTCCAGATGCGCCATCTCCGGGGAAGTCTTAAACCGCGCCTTTTCCGGGGAAGGAAGCTCCTCCGGGGCAAGGATCTCTGCCCCGGTCTCCTTCGCCAGGAAGGTCAGGGCCTTTACCATTCGAGAAGACATTGAAAACAGGCTGTCCTCCGCCTGATCCCTAAGGAGCGGAGCCGCCGCGTCCGCCGTTACGGCCACCTTCACCTCAGAAACCAATGGAAGCAGCTTCTTCAGAAGCGCGAGCTGGATCGGCGTAAAGCCCGTAAAGGCATCCAGAACGATCACGCTGTCCCGGATCAGCTCCGATTCCCCGGCCACCTCGATCAGAAGCTCCAGAATCCCCTCCGCGGTCACCGCCTTTCCCCGGATGTAGTCGGAAAAACCGCGTAAAAGCCGGGCCACATCCTTAAGCTTATCGGAAAAATAGGTTCCCTTCTCCTTTTCGGCCAAAAAATCCAGGTCCTCTGCCAAGATCCGGTACTGCATGAGCTCTGAGATCAGGGATTTCATCTCCTGAATAAAGCCCATCTTCCGTAAGCTCCCCGAGAGCACGGTCATTTCGCTGCTCAGGCTCTGGGCCACACGCCGCAAAACCAGATTTTTTCCGTTTTCCTCCAGCACAAGGAAATCGTTTTTCCCCAGATCGTCAAAGACGCGGAACGCCAGCCGCTGGAAGGACAGCACATCAATATTCATGATGGCGCGGTTTTCCTGCATTTCCACCAAAGCCTTCTGGGTCTGGAGCGTGAACTGCTCCGGGACGATAACAAGAAAGGAGCGCTCCGGCTCCTTTTTCGCTTTCTCATGGATATAGGAAAACAGGCGAGTGGACTTTCCGCTCCCCGCTCCCCCGACGATGAACTGCAATGTGGACATGAACTCTAGTCCTCTCCCCTTTTTTTTCGGATATAGTAGGGCTTCCCGTAGGCCGTATAGGCCCGCACAAAGACCTCCTCTTCCTCCCCCGTTTCCTCCAGCTCGCAGATCTTTTTCTCCACATAGCTCAGCGAAACCGGAAAATCTAATTTCTCCTTAATTTTTTCAGACGTCAGGCCCTGGTGGTAAAGATGCCGGATCGCGCCATCCACCGCCGCATCCATCGTAAAGCGGTGCAGCGCTTCCTGAAATACGGAATCCTTCTTTTCGGTCATACCTGCTTTCCCATCTCCTGAGACCGTTCGAACGCTTCGATCACCGCGTCCATGGCCAGGCCGCGGAAGCCTCCTTCCTCGAGCTCCCGTACGCCGGCGATCGTGGTTCCGGCCGGCGAGCAGACCATATCCTTCAGCTCTCCCGGATGCTTTCCGGTTTCCAGCATCAGCTTTGCCGATCCGTACACGGCCTGCGCCGCAAAGGTCAGCGCCTGGGCCCTCGGCATCCCGCAGGCCACCGCCCCGTCCGCCATGGCCTCGATCATCAGGAACACAAAGGCCGGAGACGAGCCGCTTACCGCGGTCACCGCATCCATCAGGGTCTCCGGAACAATTTCCGCCCTTCCGCAGGCCTCCAGAAGCGCCTTCGCCCTCTCCAGATCTCCTTCTCTCAGATTCGTATTTCCGGTCAGAGCGCTCATGGCCTCCTGTACGAGAGCTGCAGTGTTTGGCATGACACGCACGAGGCGAATCGGCTTATTAAAGTATGATTCTATTTCCTTGATCGTCTTTCCCGCCGCAATGGAGATGATGAGCTTCTCCCCGTCGATCTGATCCCGAAGCTCCGCCACCGCCGTCTCCAGCACCTGGGGCTTTACCGCGAGGACCAGAAGGTCACAAAGCTTCGCTGCCTCGGCGCCCGAGGAAGCCGACTGTACTCCAAGCTCCGATTTCAGGCGGTTCATCGCCTCTTCATTCGGGTCATAGACAAAAATATCCGACGGCGCATACAGGCCGCCGCCCGTTATTCCTTTGATTAAGGCGGTGGCCATATTGCCACCGCCGATAAATCCGATTCCCATAAATCAATTCCTGTTTTATTTTTTAAAAGTCAGTAAAGTTCTTCTCCGGCCTTCTCTCAAGGAACGCGGTCATTCCCTCGGTCTTGTCATGAGTCGCGTTGGTCAGTCCGAAGAGGTTCGCTTCCATCTCCACGGCGTTATGGATATCCATATCATAGCCGTTGTTGATCGCCGCCTTTGCGATGGAAACCGCATAGCTCGCGTTCTTCGCGATCTTCCCGGCCATCTTCTTCGCCGTATCCATCAGTTCCTCGGCCGGCACCACCTTATTTACGAGTCCGATCCGGTAAGCTTCATTCGCATCGATGGAATCACAGGTAAAGATCAGCTCCTTGGCTCTTCCCATACCCACAAGTCTCGCAAGACGCTGGGTTCCGCCGAAGCCCGGGATAATCCCGAGTCCCACCTCGGGCTGACCGAAGGTGGCGTTCTCGGAAGCGATGCGGATATCGCAGGCCATGGCGATCTCGCAGCCGCCGCCAAGCGCGAAGCCGTTCACCGCGGCGATGGTCACCTGGCGCATCTCCATCAGCTTAAAGAAGGGCTTTGCAGCCTCCATGCCGAATTTCCGGGCTTCCGCAGCCGACATATTCACCATTTCGGAGATATCCGCCCCTGCCACGAAGGACTTAAACGGATTGTCCTTCTTATCCGGTCCGCCGGTCAGGATCAGTACCTTCACGTCATCATTGGCCTCGATCTCGGTAAGGCACTCGTTCAGCTCCTTCAGCGTTTCGGAGTTCAGCGCATTCAGCGCCGCCGGCCTCGCGATCTGAAGTACCGCGATCTGATCGGAAATCTCAAGTTTTAAATTGTTCATTATTTACCCTCCCTTATTTTTATTTGCTCCCAAAAGTATACCATTGCCTGCCGAATTACTCAACCGTAAACCGTCCCGGCAGCACACCTTCACCTGCAGCTCGTGGAAATGGATTCAATTGCCACGGCGCCGCCGCGGACGACCTCGATACTATTTTTAAACCTTTCCTTAATAAGATCGATCAGCTCGTTATTTCTGCGCTCAGTCAGCTTGCACTCGAGTAAAACGCTGTCCTCCCCGATATCCGCCACATCCACTCCGAAAACCTGCGCGATCCGAAAGGCCTCCTCCTTCCCGGCTTCATCCAGCCCCAGAAGCTTGGCAAACAGGATCTCCTTCATATGGATCGGCACCTGGGTCAGATCGACGACCTTGATGACCTCCACCATCCGGTTCAACTGTTTCTTGATCTGTTCAAAGGTACGGTCGTCGCTTAATACGGAGATCGTCATCCTGGACACCGTCTCATCCTCGGTCGTACCCACGGTCAGACTCTGGAGGTTATAGGATTTGCCCGAAAAGAGCCCGGACACCTTCGCGAGAACACCCACCTGGTTCTCGACGTAGAGAGCGATCCATCGGTTTTTCATCTTGGAAACTGACATCTTTTTTCCTCTTCTCTGCAAGCGGCCAGTATAGCGTTTCCAGGGAACCGGACCCTATTCCGTCCGGGAATGAAAGAAGCGCTGTACCGACGTGTAATTATAGATTAAATCATCTGTTAATATTTATAGATTTTCGCGAAATCACGGTATTTCAAGCTCTCCGAATCACGAAAGGATCATCTGATTCATCGCATGCCCGCTCTTCACCATCGGAAGCACCAGCTCCTCGGAGGAGATCAGAAATTCGATCACGGTCGGTGCATCGGTATGCGTCCTCGCCTCCGCCAGCGCCCCGGCGATCTCCTCCGCCTTTTCCACGCGCGCTCCGTAGGCTCCGAAGCTCTGCGCAAGCTTCACAAAGTCCGGCGTATAGGGCGGGCAGTCCGCTCCCGGGCCCTTGCACATCAAGGGGCAGCCGAGCCGGCGGCGCAGGCACGTATGCGCATAACGTTTTCCATAGAAAAGCTGCTGGATCTGACGCACCATGCCGAGATATTGATTATTAAATACACATATAATAATAGGCAGCTTCTCGCACACAGCCGTTGCCAGCTCCTGCATATTCATCTGAAAGCCCCCGTCGCCGGTGATCAGCACGACGTCCTGCTCCGGCCGGCCCAGCTTCGCTCCGATCGCGGCAGGGAAGCCGAAGCCCATCGTTCCGAGGCCCCCGGAGGTGATGAGCCGGCGGTTCGGTCCGAGCTCGCTGAACTGGATCGCCCACATCTGGTGCTGTCCGACATCGGTCACCAGAAAGCCGGTCGGGAACTCCCGGTTTACCTCTTCGAGGATCATCTGCGGCGTCATCCCGCGATCCCGTCTCTGGCCCAGCGGATATTCCTTCTCCCATTCCTCGATCCTTTCCTGCCAGGCCACCGTATCCATCTTCTCGGCCCATTCCAGGAGCTTTTCCAGCGCGGTTCCCGCATCCGCGACCACCGGCACATCCACCTCCACATTCCGGGAAATGGCGGCCGTATCCACATCGATATGCACAATGGACGCCTTCGGCGCAAATTCCGAAAGGTCCCCGGTAATCCGGTCGTTAAAGCGGGTGCCGATGGAAAACAGCACGTCGCATTCCATCACGGCCATATTCGCCGCGTATTTTCCATGCATTCCGCAGCTTCCGATATACAGGCTGTGATCGGTCGGAAGCGCTCCCTTTCCCATGATCGTGGTCACCACCGGGATCCGCATCGTCTCCACAAGCTCCTGGAAGAGCTCGTTCGCACCGGAGATGTTCACCCCGCCGCCCGCCAGGATCAGAGGGCGCTTTGCGCTCTTTAACAGCTTATAGGCCTTCTTGAGCTGGCCCACGTGTACCCCGCTGGCGGGCTTATAGCCGCGGATCTGCACACTTTCGGGGTATTCCGGGTCGCCGGAAGCGAGTTGAATATCCTTCGGGATATCCACAAGCACCGGTCCCGGTTTCCCGCTGGAAGCAATATAGAACGCCATTTTGATGATGCGTCCGAGATCCTCGCGGTTTCGGACCGTCACGCCGTATTTCGTTATGCTCCGGGTCATCCCGACGATGTCCACCTCCTGGAAGGCATCGTTTCCGATGAGTTCTAACGGGACCTGCCCGGTAAAGCAGACCAGAGGAACGTTATCATAATGTGCATCCGCAAGCCCCGTTACCAGATTCGTAGCTCCCGGCCCGCTGGTCACAAGGCAGACCCCGGGCTTTCCCGTGGCTTTTGCATAGCCCTCCGCCGCGTGGATCAGTCCCTGCTCGTGGCGGGGAAGCACAAGCCGGATCCCCTCCTGTCTGTAGAGCTCGTCGAAAAGGTCCGTCACATATCCTCCCGGATAGCCGAAAACCATCTCCACGCCTTCCTCCTGCAGCGCCTTCAAAAAAAGTCTGCGTCCCGTCATGTTCATAACGCCATCTCCATCAAAAAAATAAATAATTCCTGTCTTAACAATTATTCGATTTTCAAAACTTAAATTCTCTTTTTATATATAAGATATCGGAATCTCAAGCCCTCCCAGAGCTTCTCCTCAGACTCCTCCGTTTTGATCCATTCTTCTCTTTTATCCAGGTCCGGAAAGAACTTGTCCGCCTTCATTTCCTTGTACACCATCGTGGCATAAGCTGTGCTGCAGCGGCCAAGAAGGAGGCGGTAGATTTCCTCCCCGCCGGAGACGAAAATGCTGTCAGTATCAATGCCTTTGATCTCTGTTTCAAGTTCATTTAAATTATGAACCACGACAAGATTGTCCGCATATCCCGTCAAATTCTGCCGGGTAAAAACAATGTTCTTCCGGTTCTTCAAGGGCTGGCCCTTCGGGAAGCTGTCGAGCGTTCTCCGGCCGACCACGATCACCTTATGTTCGGTCATTGTCTTGAAAAACTGCTGGTCTTCGGGGATCCGAAACAGCAAATCGTTCTGATATCCGATTCCCCAGTTCTGTGTAGCAGCTACGATTAAATTCATTTTTAATAACTCCTGAAAACAAAACTATAAAATCTTGATTATATATTTTACAGGGAACAGCTTATCCATTTTCCCTAAATTGCGATCGGAATATTCTGAATCTGCGGTCCTGTTCTGTAATCGATCAGCTCCACATCATCCGGTGTAAAATCATAAAAATCCCGCACCTCGGGATTCAGTCGAAACACAGGCGCCGGATAGGGAATCCTCCGGATCAGCTCCTGAATCAGCGGCACATGGCGGTCATAAATGTGGGCGTCCGCGATCACATGCAGAAGCTCTCCTGCCACCATATCCGAAACCTGGGCAAACATATGAAGCAGCACAGCGTACTGACAGACATTCCAGTTGTTGGCCGCCAGAACGTCCTGGGACCGCTGGGACAGAACGGCATTCAGCACCAGCTTTTCAGAGCCCGGTTCGCTCGTCACATTGAAGGTCATGCCATAGGCGCAGGGGTAAAGATGCATCTCCGAAAGATCCGCGTGGACATAGAGATTTGTCATGATCCGGCGGCTGAAGGGATTGTTTTTCAGGTCATAGAGCACCCGGTCCACCTGGTCCATCTCGCCCTCGGGATATGTATGCTTTACACCCATCTGGTAGCCGTAGGCCTTGCCGATGGAGCCGGTCTCATCCGCCCATTCGTCCCAGATATGCGCCTTCATATCGTGGATATTGTTGGACTTTCTCTGCCAGATCCATAAAAGCTCGTCCGTACAGCTTTTGATGGCCGTCCGCCGGAGCGTCAGAGCGGGAAACTCCTTACGCAGATCATAGCGGTTCACGACCCCGAATTTCTTGATCGTATAGGCCTTTGTCCCGTCCTCCCAGACCGGCCGCACCTTTTCTCCCTCGGTGCTGGTCCCGTTTTCCAGGATATCCCGGCACATATCGATAAAGATCTGATCTGCCAGGCTCATGAGGGGGAAGCCTCCTCCAGCGCTTTTCCGATATCATGGCGCATGTATTTATTCGAAAATTCCACCCATTCCGCAGCCTCGTAGGCCTTCCTGCGGGCCGTCAGAAGGTCCTCTCCCTTCGCCGTGATCCCGAGGACCCGTCCGCCGTTGGTCAGGAATTCCCCGTTTTCTCCCCTTTTCGTCCCGGCATGGAAGCAGAAGTAATCGTCTTTTCCTTCAAACGCCGAAAGACCTTTGATCTCCTTTCCCTTCTCATAGGAAAGCGGATAGCCGTCGCTGGCCAGCACGACACAGACCGCCGCATTGTCCTCGAATTCGAGCTCGAGCCGATCCAATCGTCCCTCCACACAGGCCAGAAACACCTCGCAGAGATCCGTCTTCATCCGCGGCAGCACCACCTGAGCCTCGGGATCTCCGAACCGGCAGTTGTATTCCAGCACCTTCGGCCCCTCCTCCGTCAGCATCAGACCGAAGAAGATCACCCCGGTAAAGGGCCGGCCCTCTGCGCGCATCGCGTCCACCGTAGCCTGGTATATATGCTCGCGGCAGAAGCGGTCCACCTCCTCTGTATAGAAGGGGCTCGGGGAAAAGGTCCCCATGCCTCCCGTATTCAGGCCCTGATCGCCGTCCTTCGCCCGCTTATGGTCCTGGGCGGAGCTCATAATCCTTATCGTCCTTCCGTCGGTAAACGAAAGCACCGACACCTCCCGGCCGGTCAGAAATTCCTCGATCACCATCGTATTTCCGGCGTCCCCGAATTTCTTGTCCTCCATGATCTCCTTAACGCCGGCCTCGGCCTCTTCCTTTGTATTACAGATCAAAACGCCCTTCCCGAGCGCCAGTCCGTCAGCCTTTAAGACCAATGGATACTTCGCGGTCTCCAGAATACGGTAGGCCTCCGCCGGGTCATGCACGGTTTCATAGCCCGCCGTCGGGATATTGTATTTCTTCATCAGTTCCTTCGAAAAGGCCTTCGAGCCTTCGAGGATCGCCGCGTTTTTCCGGGGCCCGAATACCTTCAGCCCCCTTCCCTCAAACACATCGACGATGCCGCCCACAAGCGGATCATCCATCCCGACAACGGTCAGGTCGATCCCGTTTTCCTCGGCAAAATCCGCCAGAGCATCAAATTCCATAGCCTTGATCGGAACAAGCTCACATAACTCACCGATCCCGGCGTTTCCCGGAGCGCAGTAAAGCTTCTCCGTCTTCGGGCTTTTTTTCAGACTGGCGGCGATCGCATGCTCCCTGCCGCCGCTTCCCACAATCAGAATCTTCATCAGAACAGTACCTCCGCTCTCCGCTCGCCGGCCTTCACCCGTCCGATCACAAAGGCCCTTTCTCCGGCGTCTTGGGCCTCCCGGATAAGCCGGTCGCAATCCTCCTCACGGACGGCCGCCACCAGGCCGATCCCGCAGTTGTAGGTGGAAAACATTTCCTTCCACTCCACTCTTCCCTCTCTCTGGATCAACGGGAAGATCGGCGGCATCTCATAGGACTTTGCATCCACCTCCGCATACAGCCCCTCCGGAAGCATCCGGGGAATGTTCTCATAAAAACCGCCGCCTGTGATGTGGCTGAGGCCCAAAAGCTTAATCCCGGCCTTCTTTATCGCCCTCAGCGCCCGCACATAGATCTTTGTCGGCGTCAGAAGCGCATCGCCGAGGGTCGTCCCCAGCTCTCCCACCTTTCTCCCCAGGATCTTTACATCCATCGAAAAGATCCTCCGGATCAGGGAAAAGCCGTTGGAATGGACACCGCTGGAGAGCAGGCCGACCAGAACGTCTCCTGCCTTGATCTCCTTCCCTGTGATCAGGTCCTTTTCCTCACATACCCCGACCGTAAAGCCGGCCAGATCGTATTCATCCTCCGGCATCATCCCGGGATGCTCCGCCGTTTCGCCGCCGATCAGCGCCGCGCCCGCCTGCACACAGCCTTCGGCGACACCCTTCACGATCTCGGCAATCTTCTGCGGCTCGTTCTTTCCGCAGGCGATATAATCCAGGAAAAACAGCGGCTCACCGCCGGCGCAGGCCACATCGTTGACACACATGGCCACGCAGTCGATCCCGATCGTATCGTGCTTATCAAGAATATAAGCAAGCTTTAATTTTGTACCTACTCCGTCTGTACCAGACAAAAGCACCGGGCTTTCCATTCCCTTTAATGCTTTTCCGAGAAAGGCCCCCGAGAATCCGCCGAGGCCTCCCAGCACCTCAGGCCTTCTGGTCCGTTCGACCGAGCCCTTGATCAGCCGCACCGATTCGTAGCCTGCCTCCAGATTCACCCCGGATTGCTTATAGTCCATGATTGATTTCCTCCTGAAGCTTCTGATCCTTTTGAATTACGTTCTCTTTCATCTCTATTAAATAGTCTTTTAATTTCTTCCTAAGACTCGGATCCGAAACCGCGAGGATCTTCACCGCCAGCAGCGCTGCGTTTGCGCCGCCGTTGATGGCGACTGTGGCCACCGGAACCCCCGTCGGCATCTGAACGATGGAGTACAGAGAATCCCGGCCGCCGAGAGAGTTGGTATGCATCGGGACGCCGATCACCGGCAGCGGAAACAGCGCCGCACACATT
This sequence comes from Lachnospiraceae bacterium, assembly GCA_017450105.1. Lineage (GTDB taxonomy): Bacteria > Bacillota > Clostridia > Lachnospirales > Lachnospiraceae > RUG12461. The sequence goes on from JAFSXC010000094.1 coordinate 21,792, forward strand.
CCCGGGAGATGGGCCGCCATTCCGGCTCCGGCCACGATCACCTCGACCCCCCGGTCCTCCGCTCCCTTCGCCCAGGCAACAAACTCCTCCGGCTCCCGGTGCGCGGACAGGATCCGCATCTCATAATCGATCCCGAACCGTTCCAAAACAGCCCCTGCCTTTTTCATAACCACCAGGTCGGAATCACTCCCCATAACGACCGCCACTCTTGGCATATTGTACTCCTTTCGATGCTCTTATTTTATCAATTCCTAATATAATTTCCTAAAAACATGTCCGATTTCCAAGCATAACACATTCTTTCGTTACGCGTTATCCGCGGACCTGCGACAGGCTTCGTTAAACCCATCGCTTCAGATATTTTCTAATTCAAGATTTAATTCTTCAGTTCCCGCCAGAACAAACCGTCCATCCCGCAGCAGGTCGATCTCCTCTCCGTCCCCTGTAACGGCATAGATCCGTCCGATCTCATCATAGGGGATCGTAATATCCGTATGGCAGTGGAAATACGCCTTCGCGGCGTCCTCCTTCCGCAGGATCGAGATCTCATTATCCCTGGCAACGATCTTTTTCCCGTCCGGATTTCGGGTGATCAGATCCTCATCATAGGAATAGCACGTATCGCCGACCGCGAAATGGGGTCCTGTTTTTTCCGCGATCAGGATCGGAAGCTTTTCCTCGATCCCGAATTTCCTCGCCATCGCGAAGGCCGCGGTATTGGTCCCGATGGCAAATTCCCCGATCGGAAGCGTCTCGTGGCGATCCAGCACATTCTCGTAGATGTAGTTCTTGTTCCCCTCCTCATTCTCGAAGTTTGTGCAGGTATAGTCAGTTATTAATCCGTCTTTAAATTTAATTTCCAGGTTCAGGAAGCGGTTTCCCGAAAGATAGACCTCCGGAACATGCAGGGTTCCTTCCGTCCCTTTCAGCATCGGGCTCGTAAAGACCTCGCCGACCGGGATATTGACATCCGCCACACAGTTTTCGAACAGCGTTTCCCCGGCAGGATCCTTTAATTCCCGTAAGGAGACCGTCATATCGGTATGGTTTTTCCCTCTTCCGAGCACCCGCACCAGTTTCCCGCGGTCCAGGGCATCGACCAGCTTCTGCTGGATATTCCTGTACATCACATAGTCCAGGCTATTGATCCGGACCGTTTCCCGGAAAATCCCTTCATAATCCTTTCCGAGCGACGGCAGCGGCAGCGCCATGATCGTAAAGCTCCGCTCCTCCCCGGGGATATAGCGGTTCGTAAGCTCCCCGGCCTCGCCCTGATACCAGACCTTGACCTCATTCTGTTCCTTCGTATAGACCGGCGTATTCTTCTTCAGCTTCGGAAGGAAGTTTTCCTCTCCGAATACCTCCAGCCAGGCCGGTCCGGCCACCAGAGCCGCCTCTTTTTCATATTTCTTATAGGCGTTCTCCAGCTCCGCAAGCCGAAGCGCGGCAAAGTCTTTATTCAAATAATAAGCCTGATCATTTCTATGGTCAAAGGCAAACTGGCGGCTGAAGCTCATGCCGTAGCACCCCTTCGGCTCCGCTCCGAAGCCCTGGAAGGAATTCAGCGCCTCCCTCCTGATCACCGGAGAAAGCCCGAGAGCGCGGAAGCCTTCGATCACCCTTCGGATCAGGCGTTCAAAGCCCATCATATAATTGATCTGCACCGTCTTCTTTTTGGAAAGGTCCTTTCCCGCGTTTTCGAAGCCGATACGAAAGCCGTCCACCATTGCCGCGGCGATCTTATCGATCTGCTCCTTGGGCATGGAATTTAAAAACCGGGCCGTTTCCTCCTCCTGGAAGCCGATGGGATTTCCGTAGCGGTAGAGATAGGACAGCCCTCCGTCCTTCGATTCCTCGATCAGGCGGATAAAGAAAGCCTCCGACGGGTCGACGGCACCTCTCACGTTTTCCTCGGTCAGCCTAGCACATTGGGCGCGGTAATAGGCGCCGATCCTGTCAAGAGCCGCCTGCGCAGGCTCCTTTGCATCATAAAGCGAACAGACGCCAAGGAACAAGCCGCAAAGCTCTTGAAACTCCTCTTCCTTTCCCTCATAAGCATAAGCGATCGCGGAATTTAAGTCCGTGCGCAAAAAGCAGGCGGCCTCTCCCCATCCATCCGAAAGCTCCCTGCAAGCCTTCTCCGGATTCATCCAGCTTTCCTCATAATCCGAATCCGTCGTTCCCTTCCAAAGCGAAAGGAGCCGGCTTTTCAGGTCCTCCTCCGGGAGCAGAGAGAGCCTTCCCTCCTTCTCCAGCTTCAGGACCTCTCCCGTCTCCAGAAGAAACGCGGCCGTATCCTTGAAGAAGCCCTCCCGGTTTCTGATGTTTTCAAGCTGAGCAAACATGTCCTTCATAGTCTGTCTCCCGTCCTATCCCCAAAAATAAAAGCCTAAAATATAGATTCCGATCCAGATCAGCATCCCCGCGATGCTGATGATGAGCGCTGCTCTGGGCAGAACCTGAAACTTGTCCTCATCCCGGGACGCGACGATCCCCATGATCATTCCGGCCAGGGAAACCAGGAAAAAGGAAATTCCGAAGACCCCCGCTGCCGGAGACATCGTTCCCTTTGCACGCGCGGAAAAGACAAGGGCCAGAACGAAGCCCAGCAGTCCGCCGATTCCGAAAAAGAACGCGACCAGCCCCAGTTTGGAATGCTTTTTTTGCGTAAATTTATACCTTCTGTTTCTTGGCATACCTTTTATTGATCCTCGAGATCAGCGCAAACAGCAGGAATCCGAGAAATCCTCCCGCAGTATTTAAGATCACATCGTCCACATCGCAGATCCCGATGCGGGCAAAAAGCTGAATTACCTCCACCGCGAAGCTGAAAAGAGCCGTGACCAGCGTCGTCAGCCACCATTTTCTGAGTCCGGGAAACAGCACCGGCACGAAAAAACCGAAAGGCACGAAGGCCAGGATATTGCCCCCGATATTGATCAGGCGAAGGCGCGGCGCAGTCACGTAAAGCAAATACCTCCGGATCTCCCGGAACGGGACCAGGTTATACTGGTAGGTCGTATACCCTTCCGTTCGTCCGTAGTTCTCCGAAAAAAACAGAAGGTAGACCAGAGTCACGAGATAAATAACGAACAGGACCGCACTTACGATCCTCTGTCCCTTTCTCATTCCTTCGCTCCGTACTCTTTATAATAGGCAAGAATAGCGTTTTCCAGCTTCTCATCCAACCGGTTTTCGGCCTTCAAAAGGTCCACCACCTCGCTCATCGTCACGATGGCGCCGGTGGGGAAGCCATAGGTCTCCCGGATTTCGGACAGGGCGCTTACCCTTCCTCCCTTTCCGACCTCCTGGCGGTCTAAGGACACCATAAGTCCCACGATCTCTATCTTTCCCTGCGCCCGTACGATCGGCACAGTTTCCTCCATGGATTTTCCCGAGGTGGTCACATCCTCGATCATCACCACCCGGTCTCCATCCGTTAATTTCCTTCCGAGAAGGATCCCCGCGTCCCCGTGGTCCTTTTCCTCCTTACGGTTGGAGCACCACGAGACCTCCTTCTGAAACAGATCGGCATAGGCAATGGCGGTCGCCGCAGCCAGCGGGATCCCCTTGTAAGCCGGTCCGAAAAAGCAGTCAAAATCATCTCCATAGGCATCGTGAACCGCCCGGGCGTAGAACTCGCCGAGGCGCTTAAGCTGCATACCCGTATGGTAGCCGCCCGCATTCATAAAAAACGGAGATTTTCTCCCGCTTTTCAGAGTAAAATCCCCGAATTTCAGCACATTTGATTCGAGCATAAAACGGATGAACCCGGTCTTATAATCCTGCATAACAGTCCTCCATAAAAAATGACGGTATGCATCCACTATATCATAAGGAGTTCCCTTATTCAACCGCTCCGATCAGAGACTTGACACTGGCGATCCCCTCCTCCTCCATAAATTCGGCAAGGCCTTTTACGATCCGGGGCGCCGCAAGAGGATCGTGGAAATTGGCGGTTCCGACAGCGACCATCGAGGCTCCTGCCAGGATCAGCTCCAGCGCGTCCTCCGCCGTACGGACTCCTCCCATGCCGATGATCGGGAGCGAAACGGCCCTGGCCGCCTCATAGACCATCCGGACCGCCACGGGATGGATCGCCGGGCCGGAAAGGCCCCCGGTCCGATTCGCCAGAAAGAAGCTCCTTTTTCTCACATCGATCTTCATTCCTGTCAGCGTATTGATCAGGCTGAGGCCGTCGGCGCCGCCGGCCTCCGCGGCCTTCGCGATCTCCGCGATGCTCGTTACATTCGGGGAAAGCTTCATAAAGACCGGTTTTTTGGAAACGTCCTTCACCGCCCTTGTAATACGAAGGACCTGCGCCGGGTCCGTACCGAAGGAAAGTCCTCCCTCGGCCACATTGGGGCAGGAAATATTGATCTCCAGAATATCCACGGCTGTTTCCGACAGAGCCTGTGCGGCCCGGCAGTATTCCTCGATGCTGTGTCCGCAGACGTTCACGATGATCCGGGTATCAAAGCCCTCTAAAAAGGGCAGATCCCTCTCCTGAAATACCTTCACCCCGGGATTCTGAAGCCCGATGGCATTTAACATTCCGCTCGGCGTTTCCGCCACCCTGGGTACCTCGTTTCCCTCCCAGGGGTCGATCGATACGCCCTTTGTCGTCACGGCTCCGAGCAGAGAAAGATCAAAGAACTCCTTGTACTCCATCCCCGAGCCAAAGGTCCCGGAGGCGGTTGTTATGGGATTTTTGAACGTAAGGCCGCAGAAATCGACCGACAGATCCGTTACCATGGCAGCTCCCCGGCCGAGAAGACCGGCCCCTCCTTGCACACCCGAAGGCGTTTTTTCTTACCCGAAACAGCGCAGCCGAGGCAGGCTCCGACGCCGCAGGCCATCCGTTCCTCCAGGGACAGATACGCCTGCACCCCCCGTTCCCCTGCCCACGCAAAAACCGCCTTCAGCATCGGAAGCGGCCCGCAGGAAAACACAGCCGAAAAATCCTCCTTCAGGTCTCCGGCCGCATCCAGAACCGTTCCCCTGACCCCGAAGGAGCCGTCCTCCGTAGCCACCCGGACCTCGGCGCATCGCGCGAACTCCTCCATCGCAAAAAGCTCCTTATTCCGGTAGCCGAGGAATACGATGTCCTTCGGATTGTGCCTCTTTTTTACAAGATAAAGCAGGGGAAAGATCCCGATTCCTCCCCCGAACAGAACCGCGTTCCCGGAGATCTCCGGAAATCCGTTGCCGAGCGGCCCCGTCATCCGAAGCGCATCGCCCCGAATCAACGTAGAAAATTCATAGGTCCCGGCCCCCGCCACACGGTACAGAAACCGGATCGTCCCTTCCGCTCCGACATCTGCGATACTGATCGGCCTCGGCAGAAGACGGCTTAAATCCCGGCAGAAAACGGAGACAAACTGGCCCGGCAGAGACCTCTTCGCGATCTCGGGTGCCTGTACCGTCAGGTCAAAAATACCGTTTGCGATCTCCTTTTGTGAGAGAATGACTCCCACTTCCTCAACGGGAGTACTCAAGCCCTCGCCTCCTTTAAGTCTTCCTTCATGTCGAGGACCGCCGCCCTTGCGGCCTCCGCGAACCGGGTCTTGCCGTAGGACTGATACCTTTCATTCCGAAACGCGGCGATGATCCCACGGGAGGAATTGACGATCACACCGGATCCGTCTTTATCAAAATAGGGTTTAAGATCCTTCCCCGTCCCGCCCTGTGCGCCATATCCCGGGATCAGGAGCACCGTATTCGGCAGGAGCTCGCGTATTCTCTTCCCGACCTCGGGGTAGGTGGCTCCGACGACCGCTCCGACGTTCGCATAGGGCTTTCCTCCGGCCTCCTCTCCCCATTCGGCTGTTTTCTCGGCGACCAGCTCATACAGCGGCTTATGATCGATCAGCCGGTCCTGAAATTCGCCGCTGGAGGGGTTCGAGGTTTTCACAAGGACGAAGATCCCGCGTCCCTCCTCCTTCGCCGTCTTAAGGAACGGCCGGATCCCGTCCGTGCCGAGATAGGGATTCACCGTCGCGATATCCTCATCAAATACGCTGATCCTCTGATTCCCGACGCTCACCTTCCCGATATGGGCGTTCGCGTAGGCCTCGGAGGTGGAGCCGATGTCGCCGCGCTTTATGTCTCCGATGACGATCAGCCCCTTTTCCTTCGCGTATTGTACGGTTCTCTGATAAACCATAAGCCCCGGGATGCCATATTGCTCATACATGGCGATCTGGGGCTTTACTGCGGGCACAAGATCGTACACCGCATCAATAATGGCATGGTTAAAATCCTCTATCGCTCTGGCCGCGCCCTCCAGGGTCTCTCCGAGTTCGGAAAAGGCACGGGCCAGGATCTGGGAAGGGAGGAAGGAAAGGTTCGGATCCAGCCCCACCACGATCGGGGCCTTCTTCTTCGCTTCCTCCATCAATCGATTCATCATAGGTTCTTTCCTCTTTGGTAAACAATTTTCCCGCCGCAGATCGTGCAGACCACGTCTCCCTTGACCTCCCGGCCGTGGAAGGGAGTGTTGCGGCTCTTGCTCCTTAAGAGCTCTTTATTTATACGATAGGTTTTCTTCGGATCAAAAATACAGATATCGGCCGGCTTTCCGGGTGCAAGCTCTCCCGCGTCAAGGCCGAGGATCTTCGCCGGATTATAGCTCATCTTCTCCGCCATCTCAAGCGGCGTAAGGTAGCCTCCGAGAACCAGCTCGGTATAGGTTATGGCCGCCGCGGTCTCGCTTCCGATCACACCGAAGGGGGCCTCGATAAAGGATTCGTTCTTGTCCTCGAACGAATGCGGCGCATGGTCCGTGGCGATGCAGTCGATCACGCCGCTCTTTAAGCCCTCCCTTACAGCCTCACGGTCCGCTGCGGTACGAAGCGGCGGGTTCATTTTGAAGCTTGCATTCTCCGGATCCACGTCCTCCGAGGTCAGGGTAAAGTGGTGGGGAGTCGCCTCCGCCGTCACATGTACGCCCCATTCCTTCGCCGTCTGGATCAGCCACACCGCGTCCCTCGTGGACACATGGCAAAGATGCAGCCTCACACCCGTATCCCTGGCCAGCATGAGGTCCCGGATCGTTATCACGTCCTCGGTAGAATTGGAGATTCCGGGAAGCCCCAGCTCCTTCGCCCGTTCGTCCTCGTTCATGACTCCGCCGAAGGCCAGATTGTGGTCCTCGCAGTGGGACATGATCGGCAGATCAAGCTTTGCGGCCGTCTTCATGGCCCTGCGGTACAGATCCGCATTCATAACGGTCTTTCCGTCCTCGCTGATGCAGGAGATACCCGCGGCCTTCATGCCTTCGATATCGGAGAGTCTCCCGCCCTTCATGCCCTTCGTAACGGTACCGGCCGTCAGCACATGGATACTGCATTCCTCGGCCTTATGGAGGACGTAGGACACGACATCGGGATTATCCACCGGAGGGATGGTATTTGCCATCGCCAGGATCGTCGTATAGCCTCCCCGCTCTGCCGCATAGGCTCCGGTCAGGATATCCTCCTTATATTCCTGGCCCGGGTCTCTGAGATGCTCGTGCAGATCGACAAAGCCCGGCATAACAAAGCAGCCCTCGGCATTCACCACCTCCGCCTTCTCGCTTTTCAGCTTTTTCCCAAGCTTTTCTATGGTCCCTTCCTCATTCAGAAGGATGTCCGTTATCTCATCCGTTTTGGTGGCCGGATCCAGCACTCTTCCGCCCTTGATCAGAATCGCCATGCTTCCTCCTTTTTTTGCAGCCGTTCAGGATCCCTGTCCTGAACCGTTCCCTCTATCTGGTCTCCAGGAAAGTCGCTTCCCGAAGGAGCTCCTCGTCCAATTCATACGCGCTCTCGTATTCCTCCATGGCCTCCTTCGCCTCCTCAAACCGGCCGAGGTATTCCAGCGTCAGGATCCGGTTTCTTAAAATTTCCTTCGGATCCACCATGGAGCTTTCGCAGCATAAAAGCGCCTGTTCGAAATAGCCGAGCGCCTGCTCATAGTCCTCGTTTTCCATCGCCAGACACCCCAGCACGTTCAGCGCTCCGGCGTCCTCTTCATGGTAGCTTAAATACCGGGAATAGTACTCTCTGGCGCTGTCCCGGTTCCCCTCGAGCCCGGCAAGCTCTCCGAGGTAAAGGAAGGCCTCGGGATCGTCCTTTTCCGCGGCCCGGTTTAATTCCTCCCTGGCGCCCTCCGTATTTCCGAGGATCATAAAGGCCCTGCCTCTTAACGTATAATCCGTGGCCTTCTGGCCCGGGATCTCGGTGGCCTCCTGAAGGAATTCCCTGGCCTCCGCGGTCCTTCCCGCCTCGTTCAGATTGTCGTACATGGCCACGTAGAGCTCGATATTCCTGCTGTCTCTTCGGACAGCCTCCTTGTAATCCGCAAGCGCCTCCTCTCCCATCCCAAGGGACAGCTCCACGGTCCCCCGCAGGAAATACGCATCCTTCAGGTTCTTATCCAGGTCAAGAAGAGCGTTATAAACCTCCAGAGCCTCCTCCTTTTTCCCGTCCTCGAAAAGGGCTCTGGCCTTGTAATAGCAGATATCCACCTCGTCCATCGTCACCTTGCCGTTCGCCTGGGCGAGGGCGTTGTCGAAGGCCTCCACGGCGTCCTCGTAATTTCCGGCCTCCAGCGCACGGATCCCGATGGTCTTGTAGGCCTCCTTATTTTCCTGCGCAACCTTACCTCCGCAGCCGGCCAGACATAAACAGACCAGGGCCGGGACAAGGCAGCAGACCGTCTTTTTTTTCAGCTTCATTCCGTGGCCTCTTCTCCCGGCGCGTTGGGCTCAACACCCAGGCTGTCGAGGTATCTTAAGGCCTCTCTCGCACGCTCCGTATCCGGATAATGGGAAATGATCTTCTGGGAATACAGAACACCGTTCGCGTCATCCTTATTCTTACGGTAGCTCATCGCCAGATAGTAAAGCGCATCTCCCTCCTGGTAGGTTTCATCCACATTCACCACCCGCAGCAGATTCTGGATCGCCTCGGACAGACGGCCGTCCTGATAGGCCTGGTAGCCGGCCTCATAATTCGTATTCAGATAATCTCCCTGTACCTGGGCGGCCACCGCATCATAGGCGTTCTTCCCGGTCGCGTCCAGGTAATCCGTATTCACGCTCGCAAGCGCGTTCCCCGCGCCCTCCGTATCTCCGTTCGCATAGGCGATATAGGCGCTTAAGAACTGCTGGTAGGTCGTCAGCACGATCTGCGCGTCATCCGAGGTCTGGTTCGCCGCCTCGATCTGGCTTTCCAGCTCGTCGATCTCATTCTGGAGCGAAAGGATCGTCTGCTCCTTTTCGGCGATCGCGTCATTGGCCTGGGACAGGGATACGTTGGCCGAGCTCTTTTCCGACTGACGGATCCCGGGCACCACAAGGAACCAGGTAATCAGTACGCCGATCGCGATACCGATGGCCAGATTCAGGATCACGGAGGTCGCCGAGGAAAAATCATGCTTTTTCCTGGGCTGGATAATGGTCTCGTTCCCGCTCTGGTAGGACACCAGGTCGTCCCTGTCCTTCCCCTTTCTTCTCCGCCCATCCTCCTTCGGGAGGTTATTTTTGCATTCCTTCAGATACCGGAGAGTCGTCGTATTGTTGGTATCGATCTTTTCGGCCTGGCGCAGGTATCTTCTGGCCAGGTCATACCTTCCCTCCTTCATAAGCAGCAGCGCAAGAAGCTGATGGGCCTTGATCATCTTCGGATTCATGGCCACCACCTTTTTTAACTGGATCACCGCAAGGTCCTCGCTGTCCTGCATACAATAGGCGAGACCCTGGTTATACTTTTTCGCCGTCTGGTTTATGTTTTCAAAATCATTGGGACTGTTCTGGATCTTGTTTAAGAATTCGTCCGCGCGGTTTCGTTCGGGCTGGTAGTTCTTGCTGATGACCCACTCGGTCAGGGCGGTTACCTGTTCGCCCATCTCAAAATACACCAGACCGAGCAGGTTCCTGGCGTCAGTATTCTGTTTATAGAGCTTCAGACTCGCCTTCAGCGCCTCTACCGCGCCGGAGAGATCCCGCACGGCGGCCCGCTTCAGACCGATATTATACAGTGCGTTGCTGGTGGCGATGATCCGCTTCACCAGGCGCACATCCTCCCCGCAGCCGGGGCACTTGTCCCCGCTGTCCAGAGTAACTTCGCAAAATATGCATCGCATAGCTTTTATCCCTATTTTATGATCTTACGGCTTTCCTGGAGCATATCCTTGAAAATATCGGTCATATCCGTAAGGTCCTGGCTGTATATGTTCTCCACCGCCTCTTCCACCTCGAGGCTCGGCTCAAATCTCTTTAATTCTTCATCGAAATCGATCATTTTCCCATCTCCTTCGGTCAGATGATGTAATATTATATCAAAATGCCTTTTCTTTTTCAATAATTACGCCCCACTTGCAATATGCTTCAGAAACATATATAATAGGAGAGCCGTATTGGCGTGGACCTTTAGCTCAGTTGGTCAGAGCAGTCGGCTCATAACCGATCGGTCCCGGGTTCGAGTCCCTGAAGGTCCACGAAAAAAGGCCCCCTTCATTCGGGGGTCTTTTGGTTTGTCAAAAGAAGAAGAGTGTGGTAAAGTATTAAGAATAATGTTGTTTTGATCGTGAGGGAACCGCTTTGGGTAAAGTTTTGATCATCGGGGACAGTACCTGTGATATGCCCCCGGAATGGAGAAAGAAGCTGGATGTCGGCTTTATGCCGCTGCCGGTAAACCTGGGAGATGAACCGAAAAAGGATATGCTTGATGTGTTCCCGGAGGATCTTTATGCCTATACGGAAAGAACCGGGAAGCTCTGCACGACCAGTGCCCCGAACTCCCTGGATTATGTGGAATTCTGGGGAGCTCTCCGGAAGGAGGATCCGGACTGCGATATCCTCCATTTCCATATCAGCTCCAAAATGACCAGCACCGACGCGATGGCGGATCTTGCCGCCAAGGAGTTTGAGCGCGTCTGGTCCATCGATACACAGAGTGTATCCGTCGGTGTGGCGCTTCTGATGATGGAGGCCTGCCGGATGCGCGACGAGGGAAAGGGTGCAGAGGAGATCTTTGAAGCCATCGAAAAGATGAAAAGCCGGGTCCGTGTCGGCTTCGTCGTCTCGACGGTGGATTATCTGGTCAAGGGCGGCCGCTGTACCAAGCTGGCGGGCGCGGGCGCAAGCCTTTTAAAGATCCGCCCTGCCATTGACCTCATCGACGGCCAGCTCGTGGCCGGAAAGCGTTACCGCGGAAGCCGTCAGCACGCCAGCATCTGCCTGGCGCAGGATCTTTTAAGCAACGGCGACGTGGACCCCGAAACCATCTATATCGCGAACACCTCCGGGGATGAAGAAGCAAACCAGTGGATGATCGAGGAAGTGCGCCGGCTCGTTCCGGACGCGAAAAACGTCATCGCTTCTGTTCCCGGCTGCTCGGTATCCGTCCACTGCGGCCCCGGCTGTATCGGCATTGCCTATCTTCGGAAGGAGGATTTTTCCAATGGTTGAAGTCAGAGAAGTAACCACTCAACCCGAGATCCGTTTGTTTTCCGCTTACAATACGGATACCTATCTCCATGAGCCGGGCTCCTCTCCCGACATCATATCCGACGAAATCGATACCTTTAACCCGAAGAAGAACCCCGCCTTTTCCTATTGCCGCGTAAAACGGTTTCTGGCCTGGAGAGACGGAAAGGTTGTTGGCCGGATCGGCGGCATCATCAACGAACGGGCCAACGAAAAATGGGATGTGCAGGCATGCCGGATGACCCGTATCGACTTTATCGATGACAAGGAGGTTTCCGCGGCCCTGCTGAAAACTCTGGAGGATTGGGCCAGATCGGAAGGGATGGAGCGCGTGATCGGCCCCATCGGCTTTAACGATATTGACCAGGAAGGGATGCAGATCGCCGGTTTTGACCGCCCCGGGCCGTTCTTTACGATCTATAACCCCGCTTACTATGTGGAGCATATGGAAGCGGCGGGCTACGAAAAGGATGTGGACTGGGTAGAATACCGCATTACCATTCCGGACAAACCGGATCCGAAGATCCATGCTCTGGCGAAAAGGATCCTTGCCAAATCAAATCTTACCCTCTTCCAGCCGAAGAACACCGCCGCCTTAAAGGCGCATATTCATGAGCTCTTCGACTGCATAAACGATGCCTTCCGTAGTCTCTACGGGACCTCGGACATGGACGAGGAGATGATCCAGAAATACTGTAAGCAGTATCTGACGCTTCTGAATCCCGAATTTGTAAAAGGGGTTCTGGATGAAAATAACCGGCTGATCGCCTTCGGGATGACGCTTCCGTCTCTGACCGATGCCTTAAAGCAGTGCCGCGGCCGGCTCTTCCCCTTCGGCTGGGCAAAGATCCTGAAGACGACGAGAAGCCCCGGCGAGGTCCTGGACCTGATCCTGATCGCGATCGAGCCCGAATGGCAGCGCCACGGCCTGCCCGCCGTCATCATGGACGCAATGAGCCGTACAGCCATTAAAAACGGCTTCCGCTTCGCAGAAACCGGCCCCGAGCTCGAGTACAATACCAAGATCCAGAAGCTCTGGAAGTTCTACGAAGTAGAGCAGCACAAAAAACGTCGGAGCTGGAAAAAGATTCTTACTTGACAAATGACACAAACCTATGTAAAATAGGCGAGTGTGATGCGGGTGTAGTTCAATGGTAGAACACCAGCCTTCCAAGCTGGACACGTGGGTTCGATTCCCATCACCCGCTTAAAAGCCCGAAAATATGGGCTTTTTTTGTTCCTGCAGAACCTGAATCGCCCTGCTGTTGGGAGGGGCTTAACCGCTTTTCTATTATCAACTGCAGGCACGCATACAGGCTTTTCTTGAAATGATGAAAAGCTGCTGACTCCGCGATGGGGAGTCACAGCTTCAGATACTCAAAGGAGGCTTCCGTTTCCAGTCCCTCTTTGGTGCACTGCTCCTGCACCAGGAAGATGAACCGCTCTGCGAGGGTCTTTTTCAGGGACTCAGACAGGATCAGGATCTCTCCGTCATCCCTGAGAATGACCTTGCTGAATTCCGGTTTCCAGCACCTTAATACCTCGATCAGCTTTTTCTGGTCCCCCGATGTTTTAATCCGGATCGCGGTTGCATCATGGATCTTCTTTTTTTCTGCTTCCTTACTCAGGACCGCCAGATATTTTTCATTATAAAACCCGCTTTCCTGATCGATGAGACTCAGGCGCCGAAACATAAAGTAATCCATAAACAACAGACCAACGGCATAGCCCAGAGGCATCAGGCGGTATTGTATCAGAGCGTCCAGCACATATCCTGAGATGATCGCGATCACTGTCGGCGTCAGCCGGATATATTCCGGGATCTTTATTCGCTTTTTCTCCCTGTACAGAACAATGTAGGATGGCAGGATATACCCCGCCCATATGAACGGGACAAACCGGCTCAGGAATTCGACCACATAAAGGAACTCAAAGGGAAACGGTTCGATCAGCATGCCGAGAAGACTTAAGACGATGATCGCAACCCCGGCAAAAAACGGGATCAGGGCAACGGGGTATCTCCGCTTTATGATGTCCACGCTCTGATGCAGTGTATATTCCGTAAAAAGGAGCCAGAACAGCACCATGACAAATGACAGGATCGTGCGCAGGCTATGGCTTACGAATCCGAGTACATGAAGAACGGGCGGAATCTCAAAAGCAAACAGCAGGATAAATGATTCAAAGGCAGTAAAAAGACTAAGCAGGATATCGGAAAAGCACATGATAACAAAGATCCTGATCTCGGGTGTTTTATGCTTTCGGTGGAAAGCCTGAACGAGCAGCAGGACCGGTATCAGTATGGCCAGAAGATTGATCACAACCTGTTGTATATAATAGGGAATCAGACGATCCATATCAAAACCCATCTGCCCAGGCCTCCTTAAGCTGGTTAAGCATGTCTATATTCGAAAGAGCATGTATGACCATAGTGTAGCAATAGCCTGTGACCAGAGCAGTTTTTTTGCAGAAAAGGGCTATGCTCACGAAGAAATTATTCAATTATACTTTGAAGTGTATTATAACAAAAAAATGAAAATGATACAGGTCCTGCTCAGAAAAGACTTTTCCTGCAACGTGATAAGATTTTGATCTGTCAATCTTTGTCCTGTCAGTATGCTCTGATCGCAACACCTCACTTGCGCTGAGAACTACTTCTTCC
>JAFSXC010000095.1 GCA_017450105.1 Lachnospiraceae bacterium
AGTAATCGATCCGCCACCCCGTATTCTTCTCCCGCGCATGAAACCGGTAAGACCACCAGGAATAAATGTCGGTCTTGTCCGGATAAAAATACCGGAAGCTGTCGATGTAGCCGTCCGAAAGAAGGACGCTCATCTTCTCTCTTTCCTCATCGGTAAAGCCCGGATTCTTATGATTTGTCTTCGGATTTTTGAGGTCGATTTCCTGATGCGCCACATTCAGATCCCCGCACAGGACCACCCCCTTCTTTTCCTTCAGCCCGTTCAGATAGGAATGCAGCGCATCCTCCCATTCCATCCGGTAGGAAAGCCGCTTTAATTCGTCCTGGGAGTTCGGGGTATAACAGGTCACAAGATAAAAGTCCTCAAATTCGCAGGTGATGAGCCGTCCCTCCGTATCGTGCTCGGGAATACCCATTCCACAGGCCACGGACAGGGGCTCCTTTTTGGTAAATACAGCGGTCCCGGAATAGCCCTTTTTCACCGCATAATTCCAATAATCAAAATATCCGTCCAGATCCAGCCGGATCTGGTCCTTCTGGAGTTTTGTTTCCTGCAGGCAGAACACATCGGCATCCAGGGCATGGAAGGAATCCATAAACCCCTTCTGGACACAGGCCCTGAGCCCGTTTACATTCCATGAGATCAGCTTCATTCGTTTCTCCTTCTCCTTCCGTTCGGCAAGTCGCATATCCATGATACCATAATCCGTTTTCAGATGATATAATAAATGATCATGAGAAAATTATTACCCTACCTGAAACCCTATAGAAAAGAATGTATTCTTGCCCCGCTGTTTAAGATGCTGGAGGCGGTATTCGAGCTTTTTGTGCCGCTGGTGGTCGCGGATCTGATCGACCGCGGGATCCCGTCGGGGGACAGCGCCCTGATCTGGTCCCTCGCGTTCCGTCTGTTCCTTCTGGCAGTGATTGGTATGGGCTTCTCGATCACGGCCCAGTATTTTGCCGCCAGGGCCGCTTCCGGCTTCGGCACGGATCTTCGGCAGGCGGTGTTTGGTCATATCTACGACCTGTCCTTCCTCGATCTGGACCGGCAGGGAATCAGCACGCTCATAACCCGCCAAACCGTAGACGTAAATCAGACCCAGAATATGCTGAATATGACGCTTCGGCTTCTCCTTCGCTCCCCCTTTATCGTGGGCGGAGCCTGGATCATGGCGGCCACGGTGGATCTGCGGCTCTCGCTCGTCTTTGCCGTGGTGATCCCGGCGCTTTCGCTGATCGTCGCGCTGATCATGAAGCTTACGCTGCCCCGGTTCAGGCAGAATCAGAAAAAACTGGACCGGCTGATGCTTCTGACAAGAGAGAATCTTTCCGGTGTAAGGGTCATCCGCGCCTTCGGAAGAGAGGCACAGGAGGAGGCCCAGTTCCAGAAGGAAAACGCGGCGTTAAACCGTATGCAGAAAAGCGCCGGCGCGCTTTCCGCGCTGACGAATCCCCTGACCTATGCGATCGTAAACGCCGGTACCGTGGCCATCCTCTATTTCGGAGGCCTTCGTGTGCAGCTCGGAGACCTTACCCAGGGCCAGACCGTTGCCATTGTAAACTACATGGCGCAGATTCTTGTGGAGCTGATCAAGCTGGCCAACCTCATCGTCCTTCTGTCGAGGGGCCTGGCCTCCGCCTCCCGTCTTTCGGAGGTGCTGACGCTGACGCCCTCGCAAAAGACCTGCGAAAAGCCGAAGGCCTTTCGGGAGACAGACGAACGGGTCTGCTTCCGGAACGTTGCCGCCTCTTACGAAGCCGGCGGCGAGCTGGTTTTAAAGGATATCAGCTTCTCGGCTTCTTCGGGTGAGGTCATCGGCATCATCGGAGCGACCGCCTCCGGGAAAAGCACGCTCGTCTCCCTGATCCCGCGGTTTTATGACGTCTGCGGGGGACAGGTCCTGGTGAACGGCGTGGACGTAAGGGAGTGTGATCAGAGGGAGCTTCGCAGCCGGATCGGCTTTGTGTTCCAGAAGGCTTCGCTCCTAAAGGGAACGGTCAGGGAAAACCTGTGCCGCGCCTCTGACAATCTGCCGGATGCCCGGCTCTGGGAAGCCCTGGAGGCAGCACAGGCGGCGGACTTTATCAGGGAAAAGGAGGGTGCCCTTGACTATTACATCTCCCAGAACGGAAGAAACCTCTCCGGCGGCCAGCGCCAGCGTCTTTCCATCGCGAGAGCCCTGGTCCACAGGCCCTCCATCCTGATCCTCGATGACGCATCCTCTGCCCTGGATTTTGCGACCGAGGCCAGACTCCGCCGTTCGCTCCTGTCGCTTTCCTACCACCCGACAGTCTTTCTGGTATCCCAGCGGACCTCCTCGCTTATCACCTGTGACCGGATTCTTGTAATGGAGGAGGGAAGGGTCATCGCCCAAGGGACCCACGGCGAGCTGCTTTTGACCTGCCCTCTGTATCGGGATATCCACGCCTCCTCGATGGGGGAAAAGCCCGAGGCATTCTCAGGAAAGGAGGGATTTTCCCATGCGTAGAGCCCTTACCCTGAAAAAGCTTCTGACTTATATCGGAAAATACCGGTGGCTCCTTTTGCTGACGCTCCTTCTGTCGGCGTTAACCGTCGTCAGTGCCCTGTTTCTGCCGATCATGATCGGGGAAGCCGTGGATCTTCTGCTCGGGCCCGGAAATGTCGATTTGTTAAGTCTCGGATTAATATTGTTAAAAATGCTCCTGCTGATCGCGTTAACAGCGCTCGCGCAGTGGCTTCTGAATCTGTGCAGCAACCGCCTCGCCTTCGATACGGTCCGGGAGGTACGAAAGGACGCCATGCATAAGCTCAGCCGTCTGCCCCTCTCCTGGCTGGACGCCCATCCCCAGGGGGATCTTCTCTCCCGCGTTATTTCCGATGCGGATGTGCTCTCCGACGGGCTTCTGATCGGCTTTACCCAGCTCTTTTCCGGCGTTCTGACCGTGGTCGGCGTGCTGGTCTTTATGCTGATGAAAAGTGTGCCGCTGGGGCTTATGGTGGCGCTTCTGACCCCGCTTTCCATTCTTACGGCCCGGATGATCGCGGGAAGGAGCTTTTCCCTTTTCCGGCAGCAGTCCGTCGACCGCGGAGAAATGACGGCGCTGATCGAGGAGATGACGGAGGAGGCGAAGCTCGTCAAGGCTTACGGGCGCGAGGCAGAGGTAAAGGAGCGGTTTGCCTCCCTGAATAAAAAGCTCGGTGTGGATATGCAGAAGGCCACCTTCGTATCGAGTCTGACAAACCCGATGACCCGTTTTATCAACAACCTGGTCTACGCCGCCGTCGCCGTGTTCGGCGCCTTTCTGGTACTGAAGGGGACCGGCTTTACACCGGGGCTTCTCACGGCCTTTCTCGTGTACGCGAACCAGTATACAAAGCCCTTTAACGAAATCTCCGGCGTCATGACCGAGCTGCAGAACGCGCTCGCTTCGGCGGACCGGGTCTTTTCGCTGATGGAGGAGGCAGATGAGGAGGAGACCGGAACGGGCGGCCCGGAGGAGAACAGCGAGATCGTATTTGACCGGATCTCCTTTTCCTATCTGCCCGACAAGCCTCTGATCCGGGACTTTTCGCTGTCGGTCCCCTATGGCCGGCAGATAGCCATCGTCGGTCCGACCGGAGCCGGGAAGTCCACGATCATTAACCTTCTGATGCGGTTTTACGATGTCAGGGAAGGGGCTATCCGGCTCGACGGAAAGGATCTGCGCGCCTACGACCGCACGGCCTTAAGGAAGAGCTTCGGGATGGTGCTGCAGGAGACCTGGCTGAAGGAGGCGACGGTGCGTGAGAACATCGCCTACGGAAAGCCCGACGCGACAGAAGAAGAGATCCTTGCCGCCGCGAAGGCAGCGCACGCCCACGGCTTCATCCTGCGGCTGGAGAAGGGCTACGATACGGTCATCTCCATGGATGCCGGAACGCTCTCCGTCGGCCAGAAGCAGCTTCTGTGCATAGCCCGCGCAATGCTGACCTCGCCGGATATGCTGATCCTCGACGAAGCCACGAGCTCCATCGACATCCGCACCGAGGAGCGGATCCGGGACGCCTTCCGCCAGCTCATGACCGGCCGCACCAGCTTCATCGTAGCCCACCGCCTCTCCACGATCCGAAACGCGGACGTGATCCTGTACATGGAAAACGGACAGGTAAAAGAACAGGGCAGCCACGAGGAGCTGCTCCGAAGGAACGGAGCCTACGCCAAGCTGTACAACGCGCAGTTCTCCGAGTAAATAATATCTTTCACAATGTAGTTGCTGCACCGGCCGGTTCCAAAACCTGCGATCCCGCCAAGTGTGAACCAATGTCAGTAACTTAAGCCCAAAGCCTTCCTCGGAGCGCGAGTAAGAGGGCCCCGGACCGAGCACGGGGGGACCGCTGTTTTCCGGGGGGCCGTTACTATTGCGGGGCCCCCGCGCACAGAGCCTGGGAGATGGCTTACCAAAGCGCCGTCAATGCGTAGATTTGCTTAAGTTACTGACATTGGTTCACACTTGGCGGGACCGCAGGTTTTGGAACCGGCCGTTGCAGCAACTACATTGTGAAAGATATTATTTA
>JAFSXC010000096.1 GCA_017450105.1 Lachnospiraceae bacterium
AATAGTTTGTAGTGGTCTTTGGCTCAATTTACCCCTTGACAAAGGTCATTACATATCAGTTACTGTTCACACCGCAATGTCAGTAACTTAAGCCCAAAACCTACCTCGGAGCGCGAGTAAGAGGGCCCCGGACCGAGCACGGGGGGACCGATGCTTTTCCGGGAGGGCACTTACTTCGCGGGGCCCCCGCGCACTTAAGTCTGGGAGATGGCTTACCAAAGCGCCGCCAATATGTAAATTTGCTTAAGTTATTGACATCGCGGTGTGAACAGTAACCGTCAATAAGTATGTACGCCCCGTAGATTACGCAAAGGTCTTGACAAACCATGAAAAGCTTATTAAAATGTTAAAGGTTTAAGGAACCG
This sequence comes from Lachnospiraceae bacterium, assembly GCA_017450105.1. Taxonomy (GTDB): domain Bacteria; phylum Bacillota; class Clostridia; order Lachnospirales; family Lachnospiraceae; genus RUG12461. Next base: position 366 of record JAFSXC010000096.1, read on the forward strand.
TAGCTCAGCCGGGATGAGCGCTCGCCTCACACGCGAGAGGTCAGGAGTTCGAGCCTCCTCGGTTCCAGAAACGGTCATCCTTTTATCGGATGGCCGTTTTTTTAACACAATTCTGTAAACAGGAGACCCCGGCTCAGCCTGAACAGGAGAGGATACTATGTATACAACAGCCGGCCGCATCGGCTACAGCGAATGTGATGACAACTGGAGACTGACCCCGCAGGGCCTGATCGACCGCTTCCAGGACTGCAGTACGCTGCAGAGCGAGGACCTTTCGATGGGAGAGCGCTTTGTCAGGGAGCATCATGCCACCTGGATCCTGGCCTCATGGGATATCCATATTACAAGGCTTCCCGCCCATGCAGAGCGGGTGGAAACCGCGACCTGGCCCTATGGGTACCAAGGGCTTTTCGGCTTTCGTAATTATACGATGAAGGATGAGAACGGGGAGCTTCTGGCCTGTGCCGACTCCCACTGGTTTTACTTTGACTTTGACCGGGAACGCCCGGTAAAGGTTCCGGAGGAAGTGGTGAAGGGGTATGAAAAGGGCTTTGGCGAGAAGCTGGACAGAGAGTTTGCGCCGCGTAAGATCGTCCTTCCCGAAGGTTATACCGAAGCCCCTTCGTTTGTGGTAACCAAAAGAGATATTGATTCGAACCGGCATGTAAATAACAGTGTGTACCTTGGTATGGCAATGGATTATCTTCCGCCTTCGAAGGACCTTCAGGAGATCCGGATCGAGTATCTGAAGGCGGCGGTGCTGTCGGATACGATCGTTCCGAAGGTGCACAGGGAGGAGGGGCTTTCCGTTGTCCGGCTGGACAGTAAGGACGGAAAAACCTTTGCCGTGATCGAGGCCAGGGAGAGATAAATGCGTCATCTGAAACGCGTGTGGTCGCTCCTGACGTATCATTGGAGGGAGCTGGTCCTTTTTGAGCTTGTGTATAAGGTCATCTGCTACAGCGTGGCCGTTCCTCTGGTGCGGCTTTCGATCAACGGACTGATCTGGGTGACCGGCTTCCGCTATATTACGAAGGCGAATTTTATCCGCTTTCTTCTGAATCCTGCCACCATAATCGTGGCCCTGATCGTATTCTTCCTCATGACCTTTTTTTCACTTCTGGATATTTCCACGGTGATCTATATCCTGGACAGGGCTTACCAGAGGAAGGGCGTTTCGGTTCTGGAGGCGGTCCGGTTTTCCTTCCGTAATACGAAGAAGATCTTCCGGCCCGGCTGTATCGCGCTGGTGGGGTATGTCCTTTTCATGATCCCGTTCATCCATCTCGGGCTGTCCTCGGGCATGATCACCTCCATCGTAAGGCCGGAGTACATCATGGAACGGGTCCATTCCAACCCGCTGTTCTTTATCCTGATGTATGCCGGAATGGCGGTGATCCTGTTTTTCCTTGTGCGGTGGCTTTATCTTTTCCACTACTTTACGCTGGAGGACCAGAACTTTCACGACTCCAAGGTTTGCAGCATCCGGCTCGTGAAGCCCCACTGGTTTACGGATCTGCTCGTTTTGATCGGACTGGAGGCGGTTCTGTATCTTTTTTACCGGCTGATGGCGCTTGTCGGTGTGGCTGTGATCGCTCTGTTCGGAAATATCGGACCGGACCATTCGCTGGCCGGTTCGGTCATCTACTCCACGGTGATCGTTTTCCTCGGGGTGCTCGCCATCGTTTTTTTGAGCATGGCCTTCCCGTTTATTTACTCGGTGATCTCGGTGCTGTATTATACACATAAGGAGAGCGCGGGAGAGGAGGTTTTGCACCCGCCGGCTCCGGATATCCCGAAAAAACCGATCCGGCGGCGGCTTGTCGTGATCTCTCTGGCGGCGTTTGCCGGAGCGGTGACGTTATGCTCATTCTACATTTACGGGCTGTCGCGGGGAAAATACAGTCTTGCGATCGAGGATCTGCATACGGTGCAGGTAACGGCCCATCGCGGCGCCTCGGAGCTGTATCCCGAGAATACGATGGCGGCCTTCCGCGGGGCGTACGAGCAGGGAGCGGACTGGATCGAGCTGGATGTTCAGCAGCTGAAAGACGGCGCCGTCATTATCTGCCATGACAAAAATGTAAAACGGGTCAGCGGAGTGAACAAAAACGTCTGGGAGCTGACGCTTCCGGAGGTGAAGAGCCTGGACGTGGGCAAAAAATTCGGACCGGAATTTGAGGGCGAACGGATCCCGCTGCTTTCGGAAGCCGTAGAGTATGCGCGGGCCGTTGGAATCCGGCTCGATATCGAGATCAAGCCCACGGGCCATGAAACAAATCTGGAGGAGGCCGTGGCGCAGGTGATCCGGGACAATCTCTTCCAGTCAGAATGCGTTATCAGCTCCTTCAACTACGATTCTCTGAAGAAGATAAAGCACATAGACCCGACGATTCAGACCGTCTACATAACGGACGTTGCGGCGGGCCACATCGAGGAGCTGGTGATGGCGGATGCCTATGCGATTGAGCCCACCTTTGTGACCGAGGCTATGATCGATACTCTGCATAACCGCGGGAAGGAGCTATGGGTCTGGACCGTGAATAATAAGGCAAACGCCACGCGGATGATCCGGCACGGGGTGGATAATATCATTACCGACCGGGTGAGCATGGTGAAGGAATGTGTGAACGCGGAGAAGAGCGGAAATCTGGTGACGCGGGTCGTCGATCAGATCTCGGCGCTCTTTCATTGAAACAAGAACGATAAAACAGGAGCAGAAAGGAGAAACGGGAGGGATAAGAAGCTGGATGTAACCGCTTTGGGGGAACTTTTGATCGATTTTACAAGGAATGCCGTGAGTGCCCAGGGGAACCCTCTGTTTGAGGCAAATCCGGGAGGCGCGCCCTGCAACGTTCTGGCCATGCTGCAGAAGCTGGGGAGAAAAACCGCACTGATCAGCAAGGTCGGAAAGGATATGTTCGGAGATCTCCTGTGCGAGCGCGCCGAAAGGGAGGGCATCGATCTTTCGGGGCTTGCGCGGGATGAGGAGATCCCGACGACGCTTGCCTTTGTACAGACCTTTGAAAACGGAGACCGGGATTTTTCCTTCTACCGGAAGCCGGGAGCGGATCTGATGCTGAACGAGGCGGATGTGAGGAAGGCCGAAGAGAAGATAAAGAGTGCGAAGATCTTCCATTTCGGAACGCTGTCCATGACGGGAGAGCCTGCGAACGAAGCAAGCCTTACGGCGATCGGGACCGCGAAGGAGGCGGGCTGCCTTCTTTCCTTTGACCCCAATTACCGCGCTCCGCTCTGGAGATATGAGGAGGAGGCAAAGGAAAAGATCCTTTACGGGATCGAACAATGCGATATCTTAAAGATCTCGGACAATGAGATCGAGTTCATTACAGGGGAAACCGATATCGAAAAGGGGATCGGAAGGATCCTGGAAAAGAGGCAGATCCCGCTGGTCTTTGCAACCCTGGGGCCGGATGGAAGTATGGCGTTTTATGGGGGAAAGGTATATAAAAAGAAGGGCTTTTCGAATCCGGCGACCATCGAAACCACCGGCGCCGGCGATACCTTTATGGCCTGTGCGCTGAACGGCGTTCTGGAGCACGGAGGGCTCGATGGTCTGACGGAGGAGGAGATCGACCGTACGCTTTCGTTTGCCAATGCCGCCGCCTCGATCATAACCACCCGGCGCGGAGCCCTTTCGGTCATGCCGGAGCGCGAGGAGGTCGAGGCCTTCCTTAAGCGGGAAGGTGCTTATTGAGAAAATCAAACACCCTCTTGAAATAGGCCGTGGGATCCTTCTCCTGGGCCTGGGCGTGGCCGGCTCCTTCTACGATGAACAGCTCCTTCCCGGGCATTCTCGCCGCATTATAGAGGTCGAAGACATGCGATACGGAAACAAAGCGGTCGGCCGTGCCGTGGATGAAGAGCGTGGGGACCGTGCTGTTTTTGATGAACCGGATCGGAGCGGCGATGCCGAGAGGATAGCCTCTGCGCAGGACCAGAAAGAGCTTCGCGGTATCCATGATCGGGTGGGGAAGAAGATGCAGCCACTCGCGAATCTTCTCCTCGGCCATGAGCTCGGCGGATTCGTAGGCGCAGTCGGAGACTACGGCGAAAACGTTTTTCGGAAGACTTTTTCTGCAGGACAGAAGAAGCGCCGTGGCAGCGCCCATGGACTGGCCGTGGACCGCGATCCGGGCCATCGGATCCTGCTTCAGGATCTCGTCAAGCCAGCTTAAGCAGTCCTTGCTGTCGGTGGCGCCCATGCCGATAAAATTTCCCTCGCTTTCGCCCTGACAGCGAAGATCCGGGAGAAGGACGGAATAGCCCTTTTCGTAATATTTGCAGGCAAAAAGCTCCATGTCCTCCTTCTTCGCCGTATAGCCGTGGAGAAGGAGAGCGTAGAGATGGGTCTCGGTCGGCTGCTGAAATTCCTCCGCCGCGAGGCGGTAGCCGTCATAGGAGGTTATGGATAACCGGGTTTTCGGGTGGGCCGACAGAAAGACATCGGTCTCCTTCCTAAGCTCGGACCGGTGGTCCATGATATCCTCCGTATGTACCTGCTCGGACAGGCCCTGCTCGGTAACCTGCTCGAAGGCGTCCAGCTTTTCCATAAAGGAGGGCACGAGGAGCGCGTTGATCAGGATATTGGAGGCTCCGAGATAGAGCGCGAAGGTTCCGGCTCCCAGAGCCGATAATAATAGTAACAGTCTTTTCTTTTTCATACGGATCAGTATAACTCATTTTACTGGAAAAGGCAAAACAAGCAAAAAGGAGATCTGATCATGGAAACTTATGTACCGGCTTTATATGCCACGGCATTTTCGCTTTTGCCGCCTCTGGTGGCCATTGTCCTGGCGCTGATTACCAAGGAGGTATATTTCTCCCTGTTCCTCGGGATCATTACCGGGGCGCTTCTGTATGCCAACGGGAACCCGCTCGTCGCTTTTAAGGAAATGCTCTTCAACGAGGAGGGCGGTCTTGTGGCCTCGATCACCAACGGCTCCCACGCGCGGATATTGATCTTCTGTGCCCTTTTATGGATGATCGTATCCATCATCAACCGCTCCGGCTCGGCCAGGGCCTTCGGCAAGTGGGCGCAGAAGCACATCAAATCAAAGACCGGCGCCATGCTGTCCACGGCGTTTATGGGTCTGATCATTTTTGTGGACGACGGCTTCAACTGCATGACCGTCGGCTCTGTCATGCGCCCCATCACCGACCGCTTCAAGGTCTCCCGGGCAAAGCTTGCCTATATCCTGGATTCCACGGCGGCGCCGGTCTGCATCATCGCCCCGATTTCCTGCTGGGCGGCGGCGGTTTCCTATTCCGTGCCCCAGGAGATGGGGATCAACGGCTTCGATATGTTTGTGCAGGCCATTCCCTATAACCTGTATGCGCTTTCCACGCTGTTCCTGCTGTTCCTCCTGATCGCCACAAATACGGATTACGGCCCGATGAAGAAACATGAGGAAAACGCGGCGAAGGGAGACCTGTTTACGAGCGGGGAGCCGCCCTATGATGAGGTAATCAATGCAAAGGACGTAAAGGAGGGGAAGATCAGCAACCTCCTGCTTCCGATCATTGTTCTGATCGTGACCTGCGTCGGCGGTATGCTCTATACCGGCGGCTTCTTCGAGGGCGTTCCCGTACGTGAGGCGCTGGCGGATGCGGATTCCGCGACCGGACTTGTGATCGGTGCCGTTCTGACCCTGATCTTTACGTTCTTCCTGTACATGATCCGGAGAGCGCTTACCTTTAAGGAGTTCATGTCCTGCATCCCGGCGGGCTTCCGTTCGATCGTCTCGGCCATGCTGATCCTGATCCTGGCCTGGAATCTGACGGGTATGACGGGGCTTCTCGGGACGTCTGAGTTTGTGAATGTGGCGGTGAACGGCTTCGCTTCGGGCCTGCAGATGTTCCTGCCCGCCATCATTTTCCTGATCGCCGTCTTTATGGCTTTTTCCACCGGAACGAGCTGGGGGACCTTCTCGATCCTGATCCCCATTGTATGCGCGGTCTTCCAGACAAGCCCCCAGATGCTCATCATCTCGATTTCCGCCTGCCTGGCCGGCTCGGTCTGCGGAGACCACTGCTCACCGATCTCGGATACGACGATTTTAAGCTCTGCCGGGGCCCAGTCGAACCATCTGAACCATACGACGACGCAGCTCCCCTATGCCATGACAGCGGCTGCCGCCTCCTTCATAGGCTATCTTCTGATGGGGATTCTCGGCTATACGACGGGAAATGCCGTTTCCCTTCTGGCCCTGCCGGTAACCCTGGCGCTTCTGGCTGCGATCGTCCTGTTCATCCGAAAAAGAGAGCACAAGAAAGTTGCATAACAACAGGGGTTGTGAGATAATTAAAAGAGTTTGTGTATTAACAACTTTCTGAGGATGACGGGTAAATGAGAAAAAAAGTATTTTTCACCATGCTCATGATTACAGCCATCACCCTTCTGATTTCCGAGGGTCTGATGATCGCGAATATATTCCGTATGCGTTCCGCTCTTGTCAGCGGAAATCAACAGGTTTCCGAGTCGGTTCAGCTCATATCCTATGAGGCCATGAACAACGAAATGGAGGACTATCTGTCCACGCTTTCCGCCAGCAAGGCCAAGTACGCCAATGACAAAATGGTGATGATCGCCCGCTCGGTAAATGCCCTTTCGGAAGAAGCCACGCGGATGTTTGAGGATGCCTCCCGCTACGATGAAGCCCATCTTGCGCATGTGACCAGGGCGGACGTCGGCAAAACGGTGACGATCTGCGCCTACGGAGACGGAGTAAATCCGGAGGATGCAAAGGTCAAGAGAGAGTACCACATCCTTTCCAATCTTTCGGAGGCGCTGAATACGATAAACAATACGTTTCCCGCTATCCAGGCCGTATATATAGCTACGGAAAACGGCCTCTATATCGGGTCGGAGCCCATGAAGGAGGAGTATGCCCTTCCGGAGGGACAGACGCTCCATTTTGAGGCCAGAAAGCGTCCCTGGTATATCCAAGCCCTGGAAAAAAAGGAGCCTCTCTTCTCCAGTATTTTTGCCGATGCCGACACGGGCCTTCCCTCCTTAAGCTACAGCGCACCCTTTTATGACGGAAACCGCATTGTCGGTGTCTGCGGGGCGGGCTTCTATCTGGATGACATCTCTGCAACCGTAGAGAGCGGCGTGGTTAAGGAGGGCGGCTTTGCCTTTATCCTGAATAAGGACGGCCAGATCGTATTCCGCTCCAGAGACTCGGAATATCTGGACGAGGCATACGAAAACAGAGAGGATCTCAGAAAAAGCGAGAATTTGATGGTTGCGGATATGGCGACGGAGGCCTGTCTCGGGAATCGCAGCTCCTGCTATGTTGACTTTGCTCCGGTCAATGACTATTCAGAAACGTTCCTGGTTTCCTATTCGCCCATGGAATCGATCGGCTGGTCCTTTTTGATGGCCGTACCCTATGAAGCGATCCATGAACCCACGCGCCAGCTTCTCGAAGCCATTCAAAAACAGAACGAAGAGCAGGAGGCAGATCTGAACAGGATCATCGATTCTGCCATTCTTCTGATCGTCGTGGTTATTTTGGCCGTTATCTTCATCTCCGTTCTGTGCTCCAACTGGCTTTCCAAACGGCTGGTGGCGCCGATTGCCGAGCTTACGTACGAGGTACAGAAGATACAGGGAGACCACCTGGACTTCGCGCTTACGCTGAATACGCGGGATGAGATCCAGACCCTGGCGGAGTCCTTCGGAGCGCTGACCGTCCGGATGAAGCAATATATTAACGACATAACCTCGATCACGGCCGAAAAGGAGAGGATCGGAGCGGAGCTTTCGGTGGCGGCCCAGATCCAGTCGGATATGCTTCCCGCCATCTTCCCGCCCTTCCCGGACCATAAAGAATTTGACATTTACGCGGTCATGGATCCGGCCAAGGAGGTCGGAGGTGATTTCTACGACTTCTTCATGCCGGATGAGAATACGCTGGTGACCGTGATCGCCGATGTTTCCGGAAAAGGCGTGCCGGCGGCTCTCTTTATGACCATTGCAAAGACCCTGATCAAGAACCAGGCGATGAATTCGGCCTCCCCGGCGAAGATCCTGTCGGCGGTGAACGACCAGCTTTGCGAGAACAATAAGGCCAGCTACTTCGTAACGGCCTGGATCGGGATCATGGATATCCATACCGGGAAGATGATCTGCGGCAGCGCGGGACATGAATATCCCGCCATTAAGATGGCCGACGGAAAGTTCTCGATCTTTAAGGATGAGCACGGGCTTCCGCTGGCTGCCTTGGAGGACGTTCACTATACGGAATATGAACTCGATATCCCCGAAAACGGCGTCTTCTTCGTCTATACGGACGGCGTGCCGGAGGCGACGAATGTGAATGACGAGCTCTATGAGATGGACCGTATGATTGTGGCCCTGAACAGGAACCCGGAGGCAGATCCCGAACAGCTCCTCAAAAACGTGCGGGAGGATATCGACCGCTTCGTGGGAACCGCGGATCAGTTCGATGATCTGACCATGCTGTGCGTGAAGCGGAGGAAACCGTCCGATGGGTAAAAGGCTGCGGGGTTTTATCCTCCTGTTATGCTTTACTCTCTTTTTGGCCGCCTTTTCCATCAAAGGATATGTAAACAGCAGCATCACCCTGCGGGAGCTTTCCATCGGCTGCTTCAATACGGGGGAATACTTCTATTACCGCGATGAGCTGGATTCGCTTGCCAGGGAGCTGACCGGCGAAGGGCTGATCGAGGGGTACGATCTGAATAAGGTAAGGACAACGACGCCGGAGGTCTGGGCGGACTTATGCGCAACTTCCTCGCGCTGGCTTCATTTTCTCCCGGAGGAATATTATGAACGCCTCTTTATGGAGGAAACGGAGCTTCGCCGGGGTGTGGAATCGGATCAGGTGGATCTGATGCTCGCCCTCGGAACGGATGCGGGAACCTATCTTACGCAGCACGCCGACGAGCTTTCCTACGACTATATGGTCCTCGGCTCTGCGGACCCCATTTCGGCCGGCATCGTAAACAGCCCGATAGAGAGGAAAAACGACCGCTCCTTTGCGGTGGTGGATACGAAGCGGATGGCGCGGCAGATCGACGCGGCCTATAAGCTGTTCCGCTTCCGTTCCATCGGCGTTGTCTACGAGGATAAGCCCGAAGCCTACAGCTATTCCGGCATCGGCCAGTTGGAGGAGAGGGCTGAGGCCTGCGGCTTTACGATCGAACGCAGATTTGTAGATGAATCCAGGGGCGCCGCAGACGACGCCCGGTATTACCGCGAGCTGAAGGCGGCCTATGATGATCTCTCCGATGAGGTGGAGGTTCTCTACATTACGACGGCTACCATAGCGGATGAAATGCTGCCGGAGCTTCTGGAAAACGTGATCGACCATGGTGTGATCACCGTTGCGGAGACCTCGGAAAGCCAGGCCGAATACGGGGCGCTGATGCACATTACCCTGTCCGATGCAAAGGAAGAGGGTGCTTTTGCGGCCGGCAGTCTTAAGGCGTATGCCTCCGGGATGCCCATTACGGCGCTGAACCAGGTCTTTGAGATTGCTCCGAAGATTATTTTGAATCAGGAAACGATCCGAAGGACCGGAGTACGTCTTCCGATGGCGACGTATCTCGCGGCGGACAGGATCTACGGAGAAAAGAAATGAAGGAGAGAAGGCCATTCCGTGCGATCCTTCTTTTGACTGCTTTTATGACGGGGCTTTCCCTGTTTTTGGCAGGGCTGAATATTTCCGCGAATGAAAGAAATCTGGAGCAAAAACGGCTCGGGGTTTCTCTGGCGGATCTCTTCGGAGATATCCGGTATGCGCTGGGTTTCATCGGAGATATCCGGGGCTATTACGGACTGGAGGACGGACTGGTTGAAAAGGACGCGGCGCTTGATGAGGTGACCGGTCTTTATGTGCTCGATCAGGACGGGTTAATTCTATCAAGCTCTGTTGGCGATGGACTGCCGGAATCGGTGCTGTCGCTTGAAAACGGCAGCAGCCTGATCATCAACGGAAAATTCTATGCCTGTTATTCGATCAGCGGGACGGAGCTTATGATCGCCCGGGAGGACGCCGGGCGGATGATCGTATCGATAACTACCAAAAGCTTACGGTTTTCGGCCTTTGCCGGCATCGGTTTTCTGCTTGTTCTGCTGATCTTTCTGGTACTCACTTATGCGACAAAAAAAAGCCACATGGGAAGTCCCATGCTTGTCCTTCTGGCATGGATGATCTTTTTTACGGGTGTTGTGTGCTACCGGTCCGCAGACGGATATCTTAAGAGTCTGGACGCGCTGGAGCCGGAGATCGAGGCCCTTTTTGCCGAGGATCTTGCCCGCCTTGAGGATACCGGGATTACAGAGGATATGATAACGGACATCGACGGTTATCTGGCCCGCTACGCAGAGCAAGTCCCGGAGGTGGATTCGGTGTCTTTTCGGGATGGGAGGCTCTTCTTTGTCCGGGATCAGGAAACGATCCGGAAATACCTTCTGGACTATGTGATCCAGACCGTGCTTTCTCTTGCATTTGCTATCATGATCCTGTTCGAGTTTCGGATCTCCTACAAGCAGATGCGGGGAGGAAAGGAGGCCGGAAATGGAGAAGGATAACAGGGAGCTCCTTCGGATCCGTCTGGTCTTTCTGCTGGAGTTTTTCGGGCTTTCCATCGGCAGTTCCTTCAATACGCTTTATGCCAGACAAATGGCGGAAACGCTGTCAGGAACGTTTGCGGGAGCCGGAGGAGTCCAGACCTTAACGGCTCTGCCCATGATGTTCCTGACGGTCATGATGCTTCTCGGAGTGCTCTTTTCCGGAAGGATCGCGAAGCAGAGGAGGTACATCGAAGCCTATATGCGGTTTTCCGCCGTGGTCGTTATCCTCGGGATGCTGATCCGCGGCTTATCCTTCCGCTATTGGATCCTTCTGGTGGGGGCTTCCTTCCATGGCTTTGGCTACGGACTTCTTTTCATCGGCATCCGGTATTATGCCTACCTCTCTTCGAAGGAGGATACCGTAAATTCGCTGGCCTTTGTAAACAGCGGCGCCTTTGCAGGGACCTGTATGGGAACCATCATCGGCGGTATGCTCTCGGGGAGTCTTTCCTACCGCATGGTCTATCTGATCACGGCTGCGTTTCTTGTCCTGCCGCTGCTTCTGCTTCGGAGGACCCCGAACGAGAGACTCATGCAGGTCGGAGAATTCCGGGACATTCTGAGGGTGCTCCGGAACAAAAAAATGATTGCCCTGTCCATATTCATTGTGATCCCGCTGTTCTCCTGTACGGCCTTTACGTCCTACATGGTCCCACTGGATGTAGCGGATTTCGGGTATTCCGCTACCGTGATCTCGGCACTGCTTTTGGGAGAAGGGATATTGACCGCGTATCTCGGACCGGTGATGACCCGCCTGGTAACCAAAAAGCTCCCGAGGGGCCTGCAGCTCATCCTGTTCTGCCTGATGTACGCGGCCCCGATCGCTCTGTATGCGCTGTTTCGAAATATGCCGGTGCTGATCGTTACGATGGTGATCCTCGGCGTGGCGGATTCCTTCGGGCTGAATGTGCTGACGGATGTATTCGTACAGGCGAAGGAAAAGGAAGCGTATAGTGACAATACGGCCCTGATCGCCTATATGTTCATGTCGAGAGTCGGGATGGTGCTGGCCCCTGTTACCGTTATGATCTCTCCGGAACCTATCTGGCTGTCGATCCTGGTTGTCGGCGGACTGGTTCTGTTTTTGCTGTTTTCTGCCGTGGTTGCCAGAGAAGGGAAAAAAGCTTTATGATCAGAAGAGCTTGTGAAAAGGATTATTACGCCGTTAAGAAGCTGGCGGACCTTTTGTTCGGGGATCCCTACATCAGCCTTGACGAATACCGCCGCTTTGTCGGCTCCGGCTATCTCTTTGTGGATGAAGAGGAAGGAGAGCTTGCAGCCGCGACGCTGTTTTATCCGGTTTCTGCAGAGGAGCTTCTGGAGGAAATGGAGGTAAGCCGGGAGGAAGGTGAAAGGCTTTGCAAAGGGAAAGCAGCGCTTCATTTCCGGTTTCTGGCCGTCCATCCTGACAAGACCGGCCAGGGGAGGGGCCTGGCTCTGCTTACAAAGAGTCTGCGCGAGATCGAAGTGGACAAGATCTTCGGTGCGGTCTTCAGCCAGTTCTGGATAAAAAGGGGAACGCCGGAGGGGGAAAAACAGCCCATGGAGTATCTCGGGGAAAAGGCAGGGTTTCGTTTTATGCATGAGCAGAAGGAGCCCTGGTTCAAGGAAAAGTATTCTCACTGTATCTGTTCTGTCTGCGGCGGTATGTGCCGATGCAATGCCAGAGTGTATGTAAAGGAGCTGTAGGATATGGAGCTGGAAGAAAAAAGCTATCTTTGGATCCGTGATATCGAAGGGATCGATGCGGAAACAGGCCTTGTAAACTGCGGGGACTGGGATTCCTATGCCTCTGTTCTGAAGATCTTTCTGAACACGGCGGAGGAGAAGATCGCCGAGGTATCGGCGCTGGTCGCGAACAAAAACTGGGAGGAATACAAGATCCGGATGCACGGAATGAAAAGCTCCGCCCGGGTTATCGGCGCCGAGGAGCTGTTCGAGAGAGCGCGGCTTTTGGAGGTGGCCGGGAAGGAAGCGGATGTCGCCTATGTGGACGAATGTCTGGACGGCTTTCTGGAGGAATACCGCAGGCTGGCGGGGAAGCTTGCTCCCCTGGAGGAAAACCAAAATACGCTGCCTCCCGTGGATGAGGCCATGCTGAAGGATGCTTATGAGACCCTGCTTTCCGCTGTGGACGCGGAGGACTCGGATCTGGCCGAGATCGTCCTGCTTGAGATGAAAAACTACAGTCTGCCCGAAGGAGATAACGATGTATTTCGCGAGCTGTACAAAAAATATCTGGCCGTGGACTGGGAAGGAATGAGGAAACTGATATGCCGAGAGAAATAACCGTAATCAGTCTGAATGAAACCTTTTCGGTCAAGGGCATTATCACAAAGATCGGCCAGCAGGGCTTTCCCGTCCATCACTGCGGAGTGACTGCGATGGAGATTGCCGAAAAGGCAAAGAATTCGGATGTCATCGTCTATTATACGGATAATTTTGATGCCCGAAGCCGCTCCGGCCTGCCGCAGCTCAAGGACCTGGTCGTCGGGACCGGGAAGCTCCTTGTGCTGATCGGGACGAAGGAGGAATACGAGCTCGTAACCGAGGTGATCCCGGAGGAAAACGTACGGGACTTCTTCGAGAGGCCGTTTGAGATGAAGGCCTTTTTGGACAAGCTTTCGGATTATCTTCTGGATGCGGCCATGGAGGAATCCAAAAAGGTGATTCTGGTCGTGGATGATGATGTGAATTACCTGAACATCGTCCGTGAATGGCTGAAATCCACCTACCTGATCGCCCGGGCCAATTCCGCGATGCAGGCGATCCAGTGGCTGGCAAAGAACCATGCGGATCTGGTGCTTCTGGACTTTGAAATGCCTGTGACCAACGGGGCGAAGATGCTGGAAATGCTGCGAAGCGAGGAGGCCACAAAGGATACTCCGGTCATGTTCCTGACCGGATACTCTGACCGGGGGCATTACCTCCAGGTAAAGGAGGGCCACCCGGTGGGGTTCCTTATGAAGACCATCGACAAGGCGGGCCTGTTAAAGGAGCTCCGGAATTTCTTTGATTCACAGAAGGCAAAGGAAGCGGCGGACGAGGAGGAATTCTCCTGGTCGGATTTCTAAGGAAATGCTGATTTAAAGACGAAGAACCATTATGAACAAGAAAAAGAAATTGAGCATAGTTCTGGCCCTGGGTCTTGCCTTATGCCTGTTTGCCGGCTGCGGACAGAACGTGACCAAAAGTGATATTGCCTATATTCAGGGGAAGGGGACGCTCCTTGTGGGAGTGACCAATTTCGCCCCGATGGACTATCCGAAAAACGGCGAATGGGTCGGCTTCGATGCGGATCTGGCGAAGCTGGTGGGAGAGGAGCTCGGTGTGACGACGGAGTTCGTCGAGATCAACTGGGACCAGAAGGAGGAGCTGCTAAAAAACAAGGACATCGACGTGGTCTGGAACGGGCTTACGCTGACGGAGGAGGTCGCGGAGAACATGACCTGCTCTCTGGCCTACTGCAACAACGCCCAGGTGGTCGTGGTGCCGAAGGAAAAGGCAGAAGAATACCGGACTGAGGAGGATGTCGCTTCGCTTTTGTTCGCGGTCGAGGCGGGTTCGGCAGGCGAAAAGATCGCGATCGAAAAAGGCTTTTCGATGACCCCGGAAAGTACCCAGTCCGAGGCTTTGAAAAAGGTGGTCGACGGCTCCTGTGATGCCGGGATTATTGATCTTCTGATGGCCGGAGCGATGGTCGGAGAGGGGACCAAGCATAAAAGCCTGGCGGTCGTGGTCCAGCTTACGGCGGAGGAATATGTGGTGGGATGCCGTAAGGGGTCTGACCTGGCGGCCTATTTGGATGAGGAACTGACAAGGCTTTCCGAGGAGGGTAAGATGCGTGAGATCGCAACCCTTTACGGGGTGCAGGATGCGTTAAGATATTGAGGCTATGACTACTTTTTCCGACCTGGGTTTTCTTTTTCGTTTTTTACCGGTGATGCTGCTGGTTTATTACCTGTTAAAAGGCAGGGCTCGAAATGCTGTTCTGTTTCTGGGCAGCATTTTTTTCTACGCCTGGGGAAACCTCTATTACGGGGCGGCTTTTCTGGTGCTGATCCTGTTAAACTATCTCCTTGCGCGCGCCATGCGTTCAAAAAACAGGGTGGTTTTTCTGGTGCTGGCCGTCCTCCTGGATGTGGGAGTTCTTGCGTTCTGTAAGATCCTGGAGGTCAAACAAAGCGGCTTTCT
>JAFSXC010000010.1 GCA_017450105.1 Lachnospiraceae bacterium
GCAATATTTTCACGCGTCCGTTTGCCAAACGGCTGATTTTGTGTAAAATAGAGTCTATGTCAAAACGGGAAAAACAAAAACCAATTATAGCGTTATTTATTCAGACAGTCCTTTTGACGGTGGCCTTTACCGTGGCGCAGACCGGAAAAGGATCCTGCTTTTGATCCTGATCCTTCTGATCCTGCTGTTTGTATCGATTGAACTGTTTACTATTTATTAGAAAGAAAGGTTCCCATGAAAAAAAAGCTTGACCCAAAGGTATCCTTTATTGCACAGAGTGCGGCGATTGCCGCGATTTATGTGGTTCTTACGCTTGTGTTTGCGCCCATATCCTTTGGACCGATCCAGTTCCGGGTCGCGGAAGCGCTTACCATACTTCCCCTGTTTACGCCGGCGGCCATTCCGGGACTTTTTATCGGCTGCCTGCTGGCCAATCTCCTGGGCGGCGCCATTGTTTTAGACGTTATCTTCGGAAGCATCGCCACGCTGATCGGTGCCGTGTTCGGCTATCTGCTTCGGAAAAACCGCTGGCTGGTTCCCCTCCCGGCGATCCTTTCCAACGCGATCATCGTTCCACTGGTTTTGATGTACGGCTACGGTGTTCCTATTCCTCTGTATCTGCAGATGATCTATGTTGCGGTCGGCGAGGTCCTTGGATGCTATGTGCTCGGGGAGCTTCTGGCCAGTGCGCTGAAGCCCATATACAACCGGCTTTTCGCGGGCAGCCAACAGGAAGATACGGTGGAAGATAAAACGAAGGGATAGAAAAACATGTCTGTAGAAAACGGGGAATGGATCATGCGGGGCCTGGCCTGGGACGATCCCTACAGGATCCGGACCTGGCAGGAGCTGGTGAACTGGATAAATGAGATCGGCTTTCTCCCTCTGTTCGGGAATGAGGTGGCGGGCTTTTCGGCCGAAGAGCATACCGCGCCGGATTTCTGGTGGTCGGGAAACCGACAGGAGGACCCCTGGGAATGGAGAGAGATCATCGCGGCCAGCGGCCGGGTGGCTTACGGAAAATTTTTCGGGAACAAGGCGGGCTACATCAGCCTCGAATGGCTGCCGTATTTTGTAAACTGCCGCAGAAACGGCTATGATTTTGACTCCAGATACCAGGACGGGCTTGCCAGCCGCAGAGAAAAGAAGATCATGGATTTTTATATTGCCTGCGATGAAGCAGGGGATGCGGTCTATAAGGACGAGAGGATCCTTTCGACGGAGCTGAAGAAAATGGCAGGCTTCGGAAAGGGCGGAGAAAAAAACTATCCGGGAATAACGACAGGACTTCAGATGCAGCTTTATCTTGTGATCGCCGATTTCAAAAGGCGGCAGAACAAGCGCGGCGATGAATATGGCATGGCGGTTTCCATTATGCTTACGCCCGAGGCGCTCTGGGGCTATGACCTTGTAACCTCCGCCTATGCCGAGAAGCCGTCTGTATCCTGGAGGCGCCTGGTAAACCGGGTAAAGGAGCTATATCCCGGAGCGGCGGAGGGGGATATCCTCCGGCTGATCGGGAAGGAGCCGGAGGATTAGTACCGGTGCCGGCAGATCATTTCAGGGTCGCGTTCATGCTTCCCGTACGGTAGCCCTTCAGATCCAGCGTTACAAATAAAAAGCCGAGGCTTTTGAATTTCTCATTCACCGCTTCCCGGATTTCTTCCGCGGCGATCCGGGGAATATCCGCCGGCGGAACCTCGATCCGGGCAAGCTTTCCGTGCATTCGCACACGCTCCTCCGAAAAGCCGAGCTCGATCAGAAACTGCTCGGCACTGTCGATTACGCGGAGCTTTTCTTCGGTGATCTCTTCGCCGTAGACAAAGCGTGACGCAAGGCAGGCGTAGGCCGGCTTGCTCCACGTCGGCAGTCCCATTGCTCGGGAAAGCTGCCGGATATCGGCCTTGTACAGGCCCGCTTCCCGCAAGGGGCTTTTTACGGAAAGCTCCTCGACGGCCCGGAGCCCGGGGCGGTAATCCCCGAGATCATCCATATTGGAGCCCTCTGCCACATATTCGATTCCGTTTTCTTCGGCGATTCTTTTGATTTCCGAAAAAATCTTACGCTTGCAGAAATAGCACCGGTCGGGAGAATTTTTCCGATAACCCTCCTCCGTCATCGGGTTCACCTCGCACCGGATCTGCCGGATGCCGCGCTGCCGGCAGAACTCCCCGGCCTCCTTAAGCTCCCGGTCGGGAACGGATGCATCGGCACCGGTTACGGCCAGCGCCTTCTCTCCCAATACTTCATGCGCAACCGCAAGTAAAAAGGAGGAATCCACTCCTCCCGAAAAGCCGACGGCGAGGCTCCCCAGGCTTCGGATGATCTCCTTCAGGCGGTTCAGCTTTTCTGTCTGCTCTGCTGTCGGTCTATGATCATGGCTTTGACTGTTCATGGCGATTTCTCCTCCTACAGGGCTGTTTTCCCATGTATCATATATCTTTTCGTCGTCCCTGGCTATGCTTTTTTAAAAATACCCGCTCTTTTCACCATAGGATTTCTTTGCTATAATAGGGAGCATGAATATAATCCTTCAATGCTGCGCATTATTGATGCTATTTGCCATCATCATAATGTTTTATCGGGAAAAACGGCTGGCACTTACCAACAAACGGCTGTTTGTGTTTGCGCTGTTCTCCTGCCTGGTGGCTCTGGTGTTTGATATTCTCTCCCTGGTCTGCATTTACTACGCCACCTATGCCGGTTTTTCGCCGCTGATCACACGTATCGTCTGCAAGCTCTACATCATGCTTCTCGTGTGCCAGGGTTATTGCGGCTTTCTTTACGCCTCCTCCTCCATCTTCAGAGGCAGGAGGTACAACAAGGTATCCGTCTTTTATTTCGTGGCCTTCCTTTGCGGAGTAACGGGCATAGCGGTTTCACCCATCTATTATTTCCAGGAGGGCCGGATCGCCTACAGCTCGGGACTTGCGACCTCCTTTGCCTATGGGATGGCCTCCTTCTTCATTCTCTCGACGATTGCGATCTCTCTGATCTTCCGGAAAGAAATATCGCACCGCCGGTTTACAGCGCTCCTGGCCTGGCAGGCCATCTGGCTTCTTGCGGCGGCTGTACAGCTTTTTAATCCGGAGCTTCTTCTGGTGGGCTTTGCCGCTGCGTTCGGCATGGTGATCCTGTATTCCCAGCTTGAGAACCCCAACGAATACATCGACCGCCAGACCGGTCTGTTTACACGAAACGCCTTTACGGCATATATCACGGACCTTTTTAACCACGAAAAAGCGTTTTCCTGCCTTTGTGTCCGGGCGGTATATCTTTCCCAAGAAACGGATGTGGATGTACAGAATGACGTCCTCATGCGTTCGGTCGGGGCGCTGAAGCGGATCGGGAAGGACCCGGTTTTCAGGATCGGGGACGAGAGCTTCTGCGTGATCTATAAAAATGCCGAAGAATTAAAGAATAAGATGAAGGCGATGGAGGAGATCGTGCGGGGTGTGACGGACGTTCCGGCCAAGGCGGCGTTTATCGTGATCCGGGATAATACGATCTTCCAGGATCCGGAGGAGCTGCTGAAGTTTATCCGTATCCATGAGGATTCGGACCGGAGCATCGTGGAAGCCGATGAGATCCACATCGACAGGATGCGGCATGACAAGGAGGTCTGGTCGATCATTGACGCGGCGCTGGCGGAGGACCGGGTGGAGGTATTCTACCAGCCCTTCTACACCGTGGAAAAGAAAATCTTTACCGCGGCGGAGGCTCTGGTCAGGATCCGAAATCAGGACGGTACGCTCGTCCCGCCGGGAGATTTTATTCCCGTGGCGGAGAGAAACGGCCAGATCATCCCTCTGGGAATACGGGTCTTTGAAAAGGTCTGCCAGTTCCTGGCGACGGGAAGGGCACAGGCGATCGGGCTTGAGAATATCGAGATCAATATTTCCGCTGCCCAGTTTGACCTGAGAAATCCGCACCAGTTCGTGACGAAGTATATGCAGAAATACCAGATCAAACCGGAATGGATCAATCTGGAGATTACGGAAACCGCGTCCAACGATGTGAGGCAGAACCTGCTTCTGAATATGAACAAGCTGATCGCCAAGGGTGTTTCGTTCTCTCTGGACGATTTCGGGACGGGAAGATCCAACCTGGATTACTTTGTTACCATGCCGGTGCAAAACGTAAAATTTGACTACAAGTTTACACAGGGATATTTCAGAAACGAGAAGATCCGTCATGTAATGAAGGGGATGATCGCGATCTTCGACAATCTGGGGCTGAAGGTCGTGAGCGAGGGCGTGGAAACAAAGGAGCAGTTGAATACCATGGTCGAGCTGGGTGTACAGTATATTCAGGGCTTCTACTTTTCGAAGCCCATACCGGAGGAGGAATTCCTAAGCTTCCTCAGGGAAAAAAATATAGGAGCATAAGCATACCGTCCCGTTTGGGGCGGTATTTTCATGGGATGACTTGACAAAATCGAACATACGTTCTATATTCGGAGGGAAAGGAGCGTATGTGATGGGAACTGCCGCGGGTCGGGAAGCATGGGAAAAACTGGATGTTATATGTGAACATAAGGCGGATGGCGAGATTATCCCGCTTCGGATCCGGATCAGGAACGAGGAGGGGGAGTACCTCGCGTTCTCGGTCCGGGAGTACCGGGACCTTTCGCATCGCGGGACCTATACGACCGGAGACGGGGTGTTCGTGTCGAACAATACGCTGGTCTTTGAATGCCGGATAGAGGTCTTCGGATCGAAAAAGACAGTGAGGCTGTATTACGATGTCCACCGGAGCCGGTGGCGATATACGGTGTGAACGGAAATAAAATAGGATAAATATGGAATTACGGCCATGATCTCTGCTATAATACGGATATAAGCATCCGGGGGGGGATATAATATGGCAAAACGGAATTCGAAGAATTTATCAAAAACGAGATCGAAAAAAGTCAGGGCCGGTCGATCCCGGTGAAGGCTTCGGCCCTGGAACGGCTGTTTGTAAGAAAGGCCAAATGTACAAATCTTCATCCGAATCCGGATGATGAGTTCTGCTTTCCCGATGTGGGACCGAGCTACAAGATCATTTCCGACTACGAGAAGGAGATCCGAAGTAACCTGAAGTATCATGATTTTCCCTTTGAGGAACCGGTGATCGTGGAAAAAACGCGTCCCGATGGCTATATGCTCTTAAACGGCCACCATCGCTGGGCGGCTGCGATGCGGGTCGGGGTGGAAAAGATCCCCGTCCGGATCGTTAATCTGGCGCTGGAATCCGATATAGAAAGGATGCTGGAAAATTCCGTACACGATAGGCGGGTGACGATGGACCTGGATGAGGTTGTATTTCGGGGGCCGGAGGACAAGGCGGTGGAGCCGGCGCCTCTTTTCGCGGATAAACGGAAACGGATCCGTCTCGGCGTCCCGGCTTTGTTCCGCTTCCTTACGAAAAAAGGCTATGATATCTGGGTCTATTCCGCCAATTGCTATTCTATAGAAGACGTTGTCCGCATCTTCCGGAAATATTCCGTAAATGTGGACGGGATCGTTACCGGTACCGCAAAAAATAGAAGGCCGGCCACCAACGCCTCCAGGCGGATGGACCAGCTGATCGCCAGTAAGTATTCCACCACGATCCATATAGATAATGACGCGGTGCTTTTTACCTACAGAGGGAAAGAGCAGTTTGACGAATATAATCTTTCGGGCCGGGCGGACAGCTGGTCCAGGGAGATCATTACGATCATGGGAGATCGGGAGAGCGATGAAAAAGGATGACAATGAACAAAAGATGCGAGTTTCCTTTGACCTGGATGAGGTCCTGTTCGTTTCGCCCGAGACGCATAAGACGGAGCCGGGGCTGAGGTTCCCCTTCAACAGGATCTTTAAGGAACGGCTGAGGCTCGGAACGCCGGAGCTTATCAACCGGCTTCAGGAGCTGGGCTACGAGGTGTGGATCTATACCTCCTCCTTCCGCTCCGAGGGCTATATCCGGTCGCTTTTCCGCTGCTACGGCGTAAAATTCGACGGGATCGTGAATGGGACGAGACATCTTAAGGAGGTTCAGAGGGACAACGCCACAATTCTCCCCCAAAAGGTGCCGAGCAGATACCGGATCTCGCTTCATGTGGACGATGAGACGGTAATCTGTTCCCAGGGGAAGCAGTACGGCTTTGAGGCCTACCAGCTGGAAGCACAGGACGACGCCTGGAAGGAAAAGGTGATCGCCCGGGCTGAAGAAATTAAAAATCGGATAATACATAAAAAGGAAGGGCATTGACCTGCATATCTTTTGCGTTTAAAATAATATTTACAGAATGCGGATGAAAAATCGATAGGAGGATGATATGGATAATAAAGCCATGTACAAGCTTTCATATGGCCTGTTTGTTCTCAGCGCAAAGACGGGAGAAAAGGAAAACGGCTGCATTACCAATACGGCGATCCAGGTGGCGTCGGATCCGAACCAGATCTCTTTTGCGGTAAATAAAGCGAACTATACGCATGATATGGTAATGGATACGAAAAAATGTAATCTTTCCGTGATCAGCGAGGAAGCGGATTTTGAGCTGTTTAAGCATTTCGGCTTCCAGTCGGGCCGGGATGTGGATAAGTTTGCCGGCTATACAAAGCTGGACTATGCCGCAAACGGTATTCCTTATATTACCGCCGGAACAAACGCTTTTTTTTCCATTGATGTGAGACAGGCGGTGGATCTTGGCTCCCATACCCTCTTTATCGGAGAACCGTCCGCGATGGAGGTGCTTTCCGAGGCGCCCTCCGCGACCTATGGGTATTACCAGTCCAGCATCAAACCAAAGCCGGAGAAGCCGGCCCGCTCGGAAGGCGGAAAGACCGTGTGGAGATGTAAGATCTGCGGATATGAATATGTGGGCGAGACGCTGCCGGAGGACTTTATCTGCCCAATCTGTAAGCATCCGGCTTCAGATTTTGAAAAGGTCGGGTAACTGTCGGGAACAGGGAACCGGGCGGGTAACGATAGAATAAAAGTGGAAAAGTTTTGAAAGATGCGGACGGAAGGAGCATGGATGAAAACCGAGGGCTTTGAATTGGTAGTTCCGGCAAAGGTGGATAAGCTTCAGGATGTGATGGCATTTCTCGAAGAACATCTCGGGGAGGCCGGACCGAAGGTGTTGATGAAGCTGTCGATCGCCGTAGAGGAGATTTTCGTAAACATAGCCAGCTATGCATATGAGCCGGAGACGGGAAAGGCGACGATGCGCCTCGAGTTTGAAGAGAATCCGCGGACTGTGGTCATTACCTTTATCGACGAGGGTGTGCCCTTTAATCCGCTGGCGAGACCGGATCCGGATGTGACGCTGTCTGCTGAAGAACGGGGAATCGGCGGGCTTGGTATTTTTATGACCAAAAATTCCGTGGATAAGATGGAATACGAATACCGCGACGGAAAGAATATCCTGACGCTGCGGAAGGAACTGTAAAGAACAACCGGAAGGAGGCTGCAATACTGTGGAAACAAACAGAATGATCGTGGATGGAACGGAGGAAAAAATAGATGCTGCCCTGAGCGAGGCGGAAAGATTCGCCGAATACCAGGGTCTGGATGATAAAGCCGCCAGAAGAATCCGTCTTCTTGCGGAGGAAATGATGGGAATGGTCCGCGGGATTACCGGAGATTTTACAGCGTACTTCTGGGTAGAGGGAACGAAGGAAAAGTGCAGCTTAAGGCTTCGGGCCAAGACAAAGCTGGATCTGAATAAGCGGGAGGAGCTGATCAAATCCTCGACCTCCAAAAAGAATTCCGCCTACAAGGGCCTCGGCGGAAAGATCCGCGAGCTCTTTGAGATCATGGGCGAAAGCTATAATGATGTCGTGAAATATGACCCCTCTGTCGGGATGTACAGCGCACCCTCCGAGGGAATGGTTTTTATCAGCCAGGGAGGCTCGGACTGGAGCCTGTCCAGATACCGGCAGGTCCTGTCGGACCAGAAGGAGGAGGATGAGTCTCTGAACAAGGAATGGGATGCGCTGGAGCGGTCCGTGCTCGCCAAGCTTGCCGATGAGGTAAAGGTGGGGATCAAGGACGGGACCGTGGATGTTGTGGTGGAGAAGAAGCTGTAGAGGTGGGTGCAGACGGACGAGACAGGAGCATAGGGATCGTTAAGGAGAAGGCGGATGCTGAATATTATAAAAGAACACAACGGAGAGGAACTGATTATAAAGCTTGCAGGAAGGCTGGATACCTCCTCGGCCCTGAAACTGGATAAGGAAGTAAAGAGCAGCCTGGAGGGTGTAAAAAGTCTGGTGTTTGATTTCTCCGACGTGATTTATATCTCTTCCGCGGGCCTTCGGATCATGCTTTATTGCCATAAGGTGATGAAAACGCAGGGAGCGATGGTGATCCGTAATACCTCGGAGGATGTGAAGGAAATTTTTAAGGTGACTGGGTTTGCGGATATTTTCCATATAGAATAGACATCTTGGAGGGAAAAATGGTCTCACTGATTATTTCTTTTGCTGTTCTGATTATCGGATACATCGTTTACGGAAGGATCGCCGAGCGCGTGTTCGGTCCCGACGGACGAAAAACCCCGGCCTATACAAGGGAGGACGGGGTTGATTATATTCCGATGCCGACCTGGAAGGCCTTTTTGGTACAGCTTTTGAATATCGCGGGGACCGGACCGATTTTCGGTGCGCTGATGGGCGCATGCTTCGGCCCGGTCGTGTTTTTATGGATTATTTTGGGCTCTGTTCTTGCGGGCGGTATCCATGACTATATGTCCGGAATGATCTCGGAACGCCATGACGGAGCCTCCATCGCGGAGCTGAGCGGCATCTACCTCGGCTCTGCGGCGAAGTGGATCATGCGCGTCTTTTCCGTTCTGCTGCTCGTCCTGACCGGAACCGTGTTTGTGAACTCGCCGGCGTCTCTGCTGGCCAGTCTGACGCCGGGAAGCTTAAACATTACCTTCTGGATTATCGTCATCCTGGTTTACTATGTGCTTGCCACGCTTCTTCCGATCGACAAGGTCATCGGAAAACTGTATCCCATCTTCGGCGCGGTGCTGGTCATTATGGCGGCCGGGATTCTGATCGGGATCATCGCCGGGGGATATAAGGTGCCGGAGATCACGCTGGAGGACCTTCATCCGGAGCAGCTTCCGATCTGGCCGTTCATGTTTGTCACGGTGGCCTGCGGAGCCATTTCCGGTTTCCATGCGACACAGTCGCCGATGGTGGCGAAATGTATAAAATCCGAGAAGTACGGACGCAGGATCTTTTACGGGGCCATGCTTTCGGAGGCCGTGATCGCTCTTGTATGGGCGGCGGGGGGAGTGGCGTTTTACGGCGCGACCGGAGGACTCCACCAGGCCTTAAGCGAGCTTGGCCAGTCCGGTGTGGTCTATGATATCTCCACCGGGCTTCTGGGAAAGGTCGGAGGGATCCTGGCGATCGTGGGTGTTATTGCCTGTCCTATTACCTCTGGCGATACGGCCTTCCGTTCCGCCCGTCTGATCCTGGCCGAGATTACGGGACTGGATCAGAAAAAGATCCGCAACCGCCTTATTATTACGCTTCCGCTTCTGGGGGTCGGGGCGGTGCTGACGCAGCTTGATTTTAATGTCCTTTGGCGTTATTTTTCCTGGAGTAATCAGACGCTGGCCATGATCTCCTTATGGGTGGCGACGGTCTATCTTCTGAAAACAACGAAAAGTAAGTTCAAGGCCCTGATTACGGCCCTGCCCGCCACGTTTATGACCGGGGTGAGCGTGACCTACATCCTTATGGCCAAGGAGGGCTTCCGGCTGAGCGCGGCGATTTCGTATCCCATCGGTCTGGCTGCGGCCACGGCGCTGTTTGTCGTTTTTCTCTGCAGGAAGGTCAGGAAAGAGGCCACAGCCTGAAGGAGATACCCGGCAGGGACCGGCCGGGAAGTGCCGCGTTATGGGGAGAGAGATGTCTGTACATATCTATGATACGGCCGAAAACGAGAGCCTTTTCCGGATCGAGGAGGAGAGCGGAGCGGCGATCACGGTGTCCGTAGAAGGAAGGACCGGGAGGATCCTTTCTCTCTTTGTGCCGGAGGAAAACCGCAGGAAGGGACTGGGACGTCTTCTGATTTCCTGCGCGGAAAAAGCTCTGGCAGAACGCAATGGTAAAATGATAGATACCTTTTTTTCCGATCAGAACGAGGATCTGACCGGCTTTTTTCGTGCCTGCGGCTTTACGCAGGAGGAGGAAGTACCGATCCTTTCCGTGTCTACGGAGACGATTTCCCGCTCTCCATCGGTGAAGAGGATCATAGAGCAGGAGCATGAGGGGATGGAGTTCCAGGCGCTTTCGGAGTTGTTTATGGTACAGTGGGATGAGCTTCTGGAGGTACTGAACGACTGGAATATAAAGCTGAATCCCCGGGATATCAACCGCTTTGATGATGAGATCAGCGGCGTGGTCTATGATTCGGAGTTCCAACCGCAGACCGTTGTTTTATGCTCGTGCGGCGAGCGTACGCTTAATGTCGAGCTGCTTTTGTCCAGAGAAGGACTGGACCCCGAATTTATGCTCTGTGCGCTGCAGAATATGCTGGTGAATATGGAGCTGAAGGGCGGATCTGCCGCCTTTCCGACGCTTACTCTGATCGCGGCGAATAAAGGGGTGACCCCCCTGATCGAAAAGCTGACAATGGGAGACAGGGTGGCGCAGAAAAAGGGCAGTGTTCTCAGGTTCTTAAAGGCTGTTGAACCGGAGGCCTATGCAGACCTTTCCATCCTTGAAGGAACGGAGGACAGAGACCCGGAGCGCTTATGGTGGGAGGAGATAAAGGATATTCCCTACCAACTGAACATTTCGTATAAAATGAAGCGCTACAGGAAGCTGAAAGAGGAGGAAAGCGGACCGGGGATTGATTTTGAAAAGAGAGAGGATGAGTCCGGCGGCCTTGTTTCAGAAGAAAACAGGCGCATTACAAATGACAACCTGGAGCTCCTCTCAAAGCTCCTCCCCTCCGATGTGAAGAAAAATCTGAAGCGCCCCTACTACCACGGGCTGGTTTCGGGAGGAACGCTGCTGGTCTGGGAAATCCGGAGCGCGGAGGAGGAAACGAGCGAATCCGAGCTGATCTGTTTTCGTGAAGCGGACGCCTCCTCCGGGAAGGAGATCTTCAGGGATTATACGGCTGAGGTCGCAAAAAGCAGAGTGAAACGGAGCTTCTTCGAACTGACGGGACTGAACGAGCCGGAAAAGGAGCTGCTGAGTACCGAGGGCTTTACCCTGACCGAAAGGGAGAGCAGGGATATGGTCCTTTCTCTCGGCGAAATGGGTAAGCTGCCCGTTTTGAAGAAAAAGCCGGCAGCCCATGTAAAGCCGATAAAGATCCTTTCGGATAAGCAGTACAAACGTGTGATCGCGAGCTGCCTCTTCCATGGACGTAAAGGTCTTCTGCAGGATATCGGCTATCTCCCGAAGGAATGGTTTGATATGGAGGTCTCCTCCTGCTGTATTACGGACCAGCGCGTGGACGGTGTGCTGCTTATACATGAAACGGGAGACGGGATGCTCATGATCGATCTTCTGTTTTCCATAGGGTCGGAATACCAGAGGGACCTTGTGATGATGATGCGGTATTCTCTGAGGGCTGCTCTGGAAAAGTACGGCGGCGAAAAGCAGGTCCTGATCCGAAGACATACGTCGGCGGTGAGCGATCTGACAAAAAAACTGTT
This sequence comes from Lachnospiraceae bacterium, assembly GCA_017450105.1. Lineage (GTDB taxonomy): Bacteria > Bacillota > Clostridia > Lachnospirales > Lachnospiraceae > RUG12461. The sequence goes on from JAFSXC010000010.1 coordinate 11,666, forward strand.
CCCCCGGTATAAGGGTACGGCAGCGGTTTACGGGGAAAGAGAGGAGGAATTGAATGATCCATCTCAGTGAGCTTTCATGGGCGAATCTGATCGTAAACTGCTCCGCGGTCTTACTTTTGATCGGGATCGTGCTTCATACCAGAATATTCAGAAAACGGAGCGGCCAGGACGACCGTCTCTATTTCCTGATGACCGTTATTACAATGGTTATGGCTGTTTCCGACATTCTTACCTATGTGATGGACAGCTCGACCTTCGCGCTCGCGCCTTCGATAAGTTATTTCTTCAACAGCGTATATTATGTTATCTTCGAGCTGTTCCCCGCGTTTTTCGTGCTCTACCTGATCGTAAGAAGAAATCCGGGGAAGCCCCTCAGTCTGAAAAAGGGAATTCTGATCTCCCTTCCGGCGATCGCTGCGGTCGGTATGATCATAGCCAACTGGTTCGGAAGATTCCTCTTCACGGTGGATCCGATTGAGGGAAGCTATACCTCCGAGGCGCTTTATCCCCTGATCTATGTGATGCCTGTGCTTTACGGCGTGGTGGCCCTGGTCCTGATCTTTCTGCTGGACAAAAGGGTCCTCTGGCTGTACCTGGTCCTGATTTTGGTCAAGATCTTCGTGGGACGTTTCCTCTGGGATGTTTCCTCGACGGCTCTGCTCTTTGCGATGGGGCTGACCTTTGCACATATCCATGTCATGGGGAAACCCATAGAGCATATCAGAAGGGAGGAACGCGCATGATTACCGTTGCTCCTGTATCCGTTGCTACCGTCTATTCCGACCTTATGGCCTTCATTCTGATAAGCGGGCTTTTCTATATGTTCCGGCAATACCGGCTGTGGAGAAATCCGGAGGGAGACCGGATCTTCCAGCTTTTATGCGTTATGGTCATGATCAATGCGGTTTCAAACGGCTTTTCCTATGCGCTCCACCATAATGCGGTCAATCTCCCGCAGCCGGTGCGAATGCTTTTACCTACCATTGCGGAATACTCGGTTCTGCTGGGTGCGCATGTGTGGTTTCTGTTTGTGGAATACAAGCTCTATCAGAGCATGGACCGGATCCGCAAAAGACATATGCTTTTCAGTATCCCGATGGTGATCCTGTTGATCCTCTTTGTGGTAAATCTGTTTACCGGCTTTCTGTTTACCGTGGATGAACATTCCAATTTTGTGTGGAAGCCGCTGTTTGCCGTAATTACCATACTTCAGTATACCTACGGGATCGTGCCCGTGGGAGCGATCATCCACTACATCCGTCTGCATGGAAGGCTGAAGTTCTTCCATTTGACGCCTGTGGTGATGCCTGTGGTGGTCTCCTGCCTGTTTACGCTTTTCAGCGTCTACAGCGCGCGGTCCTTTGGCTTTACGCTGGCGCTGGTATTCATGCATTTTGCCAACGCAAACTACTGGCGGTTTACCGACGGGGAGTCCGGTTTTTTTAACAGCCTTTATCTGGAGGAAGAGCTGAGCAGGAAGAGGATCGGTTCAGAGCTGCCGTTTTCGGTCGATAATCCGAAGAAAGAGCTGTTTACGATCCTGAGGACGGAGCTTCCGAAGGACGCGGAGATTATCCGGCAGACAGAAAAGGACTTTCTCATCATCATGGAAAAGGGCGACGCAGCGGCGATCCAGTTCCTTTCCACGATGCTTGAGGAGGCGGTATCGGAATACGATGAAGAACATCCGGAGGCCCCGATCGGCTTTTCGGTTCGTATAAATAGCGAGGAATAGTATAGAATAACAGTCCAGGAGGGAGGTATTATGTTCAGTTTATCCAGGATAACCAAGGAAAATGAAGAGTATTTTGAGGATCTGCTGCCTGAAGAGGGCTTGAAAAGAAACGACCAGGCGCTGGGTGTGCTTACGGAGGATGAGGACGCGGTGGCGGCGCTGGTCTTTGCGAGGGAGGACAATATCATCTCTCTGGAGTGGCTCTATGTGGATCCGGATTACCGGCGGCAGGGAGTCGGCCTCCATCTGCTGGGAGCAGCCATAGAGCTTATGGAGAATAAGGGAGAGCTGATGCGGGCTGCCTATTATGAGGATATGGAGGGAATGCCGGAGCTTTTGGACAAGCTCGGCTTCTACTCTCTGGACGGGAATGCAACTTACCAGATCTCCATCGACGCGATCAGGGACAGCTCCGAGATCGTAAAGCTCCAGAAAATGCATCTGAAGAAGCAGCCGGTCTCATTGGACAGACTTCTGCGGGAGGAGAAAGACCGGCTCCTCCAATACCTGTCCGAAAGCTGTGACGCAAGGCTGTTTTTACAGAACTGTGATCCGAAGACCAGCTTCTGTATGCAGGAGGAGGATAAATCCGTTTCCGGCTGCCTCCTTACGAAGAAGCTGGAGGAAAACCGGTTCCAGGTCCAGCTCATGCTGAACACGGGCGGCGTTATGCAGAGCCTGGTTCTTCTGAAGACCTTTTTGGAGCAATGCATAGGGGATGAAATGAAGGGAGCGGAGCTTTTATTTGTGGCAGCAAATCCTCATGTGATCAGCCTTGTGGAAAGACTGACGAAGGATGCAGGAGAGGAAGGCGTTTCCAAAAAGCAGTTAAGGATCGCGATCCGGGAGATCGCAGCCTGACCATCATACCGTGCGCAGAGAATCGTCAGCATACGTTCCATGGCCGCTGACGGAATTCGCATCCGAACGGATAGAACAGACAGGAACCGGTAGTTACAGAGGAGGAAGTTATCATGCAAAAGCATTATCAGAAGGAAGAAATGGATGATCTCTACCTGAATCGAAAGCAGGTAGAGGATGAGGTACCCGAAAACGTATTGGATAACGGGTATCTTCTGGAGATAGAACAGGAACAGGAAGAAGAAAAGGATCTCTTAAATAAGAATATTCCGATCATCGTTCCGAAGAAACAGAAGAAGGCAAAGAAAAAGAAGAAAGGAAAGGCCGCACAGCAGGAGGCTGAGGCTGTCGCGACCACCTCTCAGGAGCTGAATGAGGCGAGGCTGAATTACCATAACGTAAGACATCATGCGCATAATCTGGACCCGAATGTACAGTATGCCAACTACAGCTCCCTGTCCATGAATCAGAAGATCAAACGGAAAAAGGAGGCCGATAAGCGCAGGGCCCGCCAGAAGAAGCTGGAGAAATTTCATGAGGAGCCCCTGAAGGGGGAGCTGAATAAATGGCCGCAGATAGAGTTCGACAATCGGGCCGAGGCATTTCTCGCTCTTTCCATTGATGAGTTCAAGATCTCTACCGACGAGGAATTTGCGAATAATCTGGATCACAATTTCGCGCTGTATGAGAAAGCGGAGCTGCTCGGACGGCAGCTTGAAAATGTGGTAGGGAACAGCATTACCGTGAATGATGATATGCGGTGCCGGATCCTGACAAAGGTAGGGCAGTTCCGTGAGATCGGCTGGTGGATGAAGTGCAAGAAGGAAGTCATGATGGATAAGCACTATCCGCTGCTCTTTAAGGAAGACCTTACGGATTACCGCTCTATTTTGAAGCAGCTTGGAGAAGATGATGACGACGCAATAAAGAGCGTGAAAAAGCCTTTTCGGAAAGAGTTCAAGGCCATACGGAACTTCCTGAGGAAACTGAAGGCGGTCGATGACTGCGCCTTTGTGCGGTCAAAGTTTGTGAAGCAGGAAAGCAGGGCAGAGGTTTTAAACCGCCTGGCCCAGAAGGGTGAGGAGTATGCCGAAAGGGAAGGAAAGGCCCTGAAGGGCCGGGAAAAGGCGGCTACTGAGAAGGCCCTGAGGGATGGCTGGAGGAACAGCGCTTTTGCCGCGCTCTCCCAAAAGGAGAAGAATCCGGATATTTTAAAGGATCCGGAATTTACTACAAAGGAGGAGTTTGACAAGGCGGCTTCTGCCTTCCTCGAGCTGGACACGACGGCGTTTAAATTTGATACCGTGGAGAATATCCTCCAGAACGTAAACGCCCATGATGCGCTGTTTGCCAAAGCGGATCAGATGCATTCGCTTCTCGCGAAGGCCTTCCGGGCCGAACCGGCGCCGGAGCTGGACCAGGTGCTTGCGCTTCGTGCAAAGATCGTGGTTTTCTGGAGCCTGCGGGAAAAGCAGAGCTTCCTTCTGACGCATCTGTGTACGGATATGTATCAGGAGCTTTCCACAAAGCCTGCCATGGAATGGGTAAGGGAGAATAATGTCCTGAATACCGTCCCGATCCAGACCCTGATCGAGCACAGTAAAACACAGCTCCAGCAGGAGAACGCCAAGGCGGACGAAAAGATAAAGGCCTCCTTCCAGGCGCTGCACCCCGGGGAACAGATCGGAGAGGACGCCCTGTCGCTGGCCAGAAAGAACTATCAGAAAAATATCCTGTTCTGGGAGGAGCTGAAGGGGACCAAAAACCGTCTTTCTTATGAAGACCAGAGAAACCTGATGCTCGTCGAAAAGGACCAAAATCCTGCTCCGTCGAACCTTCTTCTGGTCTATATGCGGGGAAAGAGCGCCCAGGAGATCAAGGCGCTTACGGACCGTTCGAACGGGACGGACGAGGAGAAGCTGGCTCTTGCAAAGGAGCTTGGAGATTATGCCTTGAGATCTGCGGATCTCGGTGCCTTTGAGATGAATCCGGAGGAACCGGAGGGTGTTTTAAGTAATCTTGCGGAAAAGCTGACAATGGCGGAGGCTTCCGGTTCGGCGGATCAGGCGATCCCGGCGGATGTCCTGCTCAACGCTAACCGGGAGAAGGCAAATGAGCTTAAGCTCGACGAGAACTGGAAGAAGGAGCTGAAGGCGCTTGGCAGCTTCAGCAAGGACCATCTGAGGATGCGCATGAACCTTCTGGTAAGTACGGCTGAGCAGGGGGATCCGGGAACGCTCGGGGCCTTTGGCATGGAGGATATGCACCGTCTGAAGGCGGACCGGGCAAGGATCAGGGAGGTTATCAAAGCGCCGGGTGAAAAGACGGCGGAACAGGAGACGGCGGCGCTCTTCTTCGAAACCACCAATACCCTGATCCAGAATGCGGTCGAGGTGGGCGAGCTGAAATACGGACAGGTCCAGAAAAAGGCCTCTATTGAGAGCTCTCTGGATCCTGTATACCAGACCTACCGCCAGAAGGAGGGGCTGCTTGGGGAAGGTGCGGCCTTCGGCGGACTGAAAAAACAGATCCATGACCGGATCGGAAAGATCAATGCAAATCCGCTCTATTCCAGCCGGGAGGATCTCCACAGCCTGCGGGAGCTCTGTATCGCGACGCTGTCGGATTATGTCCAGGATATTCCGGAAAATACCTGGTACGAGCTGCCCACCGCTGTCCTTAAGACTCTGGCCATGAAAAAGCTGAAGGACGATATCCCCAATGACGTTGTCCGCGGGATCGTGAACGACCATCTGACCAAAGAAAAGGAAAAGGATCTGGAGAGGCAGGAGCCGGAATGGACCGAAAAGGAAAAGGATGCGCTGGATCTGATCGGCGATATCTGCGACGGAAAGAAGGGCCTGAAGGCGATCCTTGCGAACCATGCGGAGATCCTGACGGATCTGGCCATGACCAGAAAGAAGGGCCAGGCCCATGCCGATGAGCAGCAGAAGCTCTTAGATCAGCTGAAGGACAAAAACGATAAGCTGGAAGCGCTTGACCTGGAAATTGTTAAGAAAGAACAGGCATCGACTGCGGCCTTCCATGCGCTGGATGCGAACCAGGCCTCTCTCACCAAGCTGGAGGCTGAAAAATCCGCTCTGCTTGGTGCGGCCGGGGAGACGGTCGGAAGAGCCGAGGAATTAAAGCACCAGGTCGAAAAGTGCGACGAAAGGAGAAAGCTGGAAAACGCCTCGGAGGAGGATCGCGCCTATTACGAAGCGGAGTACCGGAAAAATAAGGAGGCGCTTGAGACCCTCCTTTCTTCGGAGGAATACCGTACAGCGATGCAGGAGGTATCGCAGGCCGTTCAGACCGATCGGTATATGGAGCTGGAGGACCAGATCCAGACCATGCAGGATATGGTGGAAGCCTTAAGCGAGGAGGCCGCGAAGGCGGACCGGGAGCATAAGGAGCTGAAGGAACAGCAAAAGAACGCCGAGAAGGAGATCGATGAGCTGAACGAAGCCATTGAAAAGCAGCAAAAGGAAGCCCCGATGGACGTATACTCCGTTATGGCCTCCAAGATGGCCGGGCCGGAGCGCGCCCTTGCCGCGGCCGTATCCAAGGCCCTTTGGAAGGTTACGGAGCATCTTGCGAACAAGCACGGGGATGAGGCCTTTAAGCTGAAGAATATCCGGGAGCTGGCCGAGCAGGAGGACCCGGAGCTGGATCAGCTTCTGGCGGAGGCCTCAAAGGAGCTTGAAACGGAGCTTCAGAAGATGTATCAGGACGTTGCGGCGAAGGTGGCGGAGGCATCGGAATTCATCCTCGAGGATGTGACCAGACCCCAGCGTGCTTTTCTGGAAGAGATCGGCATGCAAAGCTCCGGAGAATTGCAGCCCCTTGAGGAGTGGAAGACACATTTCTACAACGAGGAGGACAGAAAACGCGACCTGCAGCAGATGAAGCCGCTGCTGGAGGAAAACGAACGCAGAAAGAAGAAGGAAGAGGAGCTTAACAAACCGCTCCTCGAGGAGATCGATCGCCAAAAGCAGGAGCGGGAAGCGGAGCTGAAGAGCCTCCGGGAAGAACGCCTTAAGAAGTCGCGGGAAGCGAATCTTAAGCTCGACAAAGAGATGAAGGGCGAAAATATCTTTGTGCCGAAGACCCTGCGCGAGCTGGAGCTTGAAAAGCCCTTTGTCCCGGCGGTTAAGCTGCATAAGGTTCCCTCGGTACAGGAGGAGCTGGAGGCCCTCAAAAAGGAACGGCTGGAGAAATCCAGAAGGATGAACGAGGGAAGAAAAGAGAATGACCAGATCTTTGTGCCGAAGACCTTACGGGAGCTGGAGCTGGAGAGGCTTGCTTCGCTGGAAGCCGATACCGGTGTAGAGGGACTTTATGTCCGCCAGCTTCATCGGAGATACTTATACACGAACTACAATTTTGCTCCGGATCAGGAAACCCTCCAGACGCTCTATGACAGGAACTGGGCGCTGGATGATACGCAGGAGGGGGATAAAAGGAAGCAGCCCGGAGAAGGTGCCTTTGTGCGAAATGTGATGCAGAATTACTTTACGAAGGCAAATAAGGCCGATCAGCGGTCCATGATGACGACTCTGATCCGGAGCTTAAAGCCGGCGACCAGGGACAGGGCGCATGCGCATACCAACGATACGATCCGCGCGGGGCAGTATATGGCCGGTCTTCTTCTCGGCGCGGGCCCGCTTGCCCAGAAGCTCATGCAGGGCGTGCCGGAAAGATACCTGATGACCGAAATGAAGGGTGCCGTGAGGGCCGTGAAGTCCAAGCTGGCTCCGATCCCGGATGAATATGTGAAGCAGAAATTTCAGGAGATGATCGACAAATCGAATTTACAGATTACGGAGATCAAAAAGCTTAGGTCTCTCGGCGCTGCTTCCGTGGGACAGGCATTCCTTTGCGAGATCTCCGGGCCGAAGTACAAGAACAAGCAGGTGGTCATCAAGCTCCTGCGCCCGGAAGCGGATGAACGGGTGGAGCGGGATACCGCGGTTATGCTGGAATGCGCAAAAATGACCAGCCCCGGCATGGAGGAAACCTATAAGGGACAGCTCACAAAGATCAAAGAGGAGCTGCGGCTTACAAACGAGGCGGATAACTGTAAGGGTGCGGAAAAAGTATATAAGGAATATACGGAAAACGGAGGCTCCTCCGATACCGTGCATGTCCTGCCGGAGATAAAGCCGGAGAAGGACTACCTCGTTCTGGATAAGGCCGAAGGAATTACGGTAGACCGCTATATCGAAGAGCTGGATCGGGAGCGGCAGGAGCTCCAGAAGCCCTTCCATCTTCCGGTAGTCGACAAGGAAACCGGAAAGGTGACATTGGATGCGGGGTATAAGCAGACCTCTTCGAATGTCGGACTCTTCAAGTCCACGAGACTGGGGCTGATCCATAAGCTCAAGGAGCTGAATATCCGGCAGAAGCATATCCGGAAGACCACGGAGCTCTGGATCAAGGAGAGCCTGTTCGGAAAGGGCTATTACCACGGAGATATGCATGCCGGAAACATCATGGTGAACGACAAGAACGCTACGGTTCTGGATTACGGAAATGCCACGAAGCTCTCCGAGGCTCAGGTGAAGAACATTACGGGTATGAGCGCTGCCGCCATGTTTAAGGATCCGAGATCCTTCTTGGACGATTTTCTGAAGCTCCTTCCGAAGGAGAAGGTGGATGCCCTTACCGGGGCCAATCTGGAGGACGAGGATGCCGCCTTTGAGCAGCTCAAGAAGTTTACGCAGATAAAGAATGAGATCCGGCAGGACCTCTATAAGATCTTCTCCCTGGGGACCAAAAACGATTCCGGGATGCGGATCTACCTGGGCCTGCAGACAATCCAGAAATACGGGATCGAGATACCGATCTCCCTGTTTTCCTATTGCCAGTCCCAGGTGCGGCTGCAGAATACGCTGGAGGACTTAAACGGCATGGAAACCAGTATCCGCGCCGACCTTACGAAGCTGGACCGGGCAGGAACGCTGTTCAATGTGCCCACCTTCGGCGACATGATGATGTCTGCCATCAATAAGGGCAGCAAATCCGTGAATCCTGAGACCTTCTACCGGAATCTGGTAACCGCCACGGATGAGGTAAAGGAGGAAGATTTTGTACGTGAGGTTTCGGACGTTTCGCAGGAAAATGCGGAGGCGTTTGATGCCAAATATCTTTCCGTTTTCAAGCAGGTCGATGATCTGATGAGCGGAAAAGCGATCCTGAAGGCCGAGGATGATGACGAGGAGGATCAGATCATCCCCATTCCGGTGATCGAAACGGAGAAATGGAAGACGGGCTACGAAGCATACATGAAAATGCGGGAGGAGGATCCGGACGGGAAGCAGACGCAGACAATGAAAAAGGAGCTGAAGAAAGCCATAGAGGATTCATTTACGAATCCGGAAACCGGCTTTGATAATGGTCTCCTTGCTCCGTTCGGCGGACAGAATACGGCGGTTGAACTGACCTATGATGCGATCGAATGCGGCGACAGAAATGCTTTCCGGAAGCTGATGAAGATCTTTGACGAACAGGTCCTTCCCTGTGTTCAGTTCATGAGGGATCTCCGGCAGTTCCGGGAGGATTATAAGGAAAATACGGGCTTCTTCAGCTTTTTCTCCGCCAAAAAGATCGATCCGGTGGAAAAGGAGAAGAAAGCGAAGGAACTCTTCGCGAGCTTTAATAAGGTTCGGGACGTCTACAGCGATATGAATGAGACGGTGAAAAATACCCGCGAGGAGCTGAATATGGATCGGAACTTCTACGTGGTAGAAAACACCGCGCAGAAGGTTTATGAGGCGGATATGGAAAGTAAATTCCGACGCGAGGGCGTCGTGGATCTTTCCGGCCTTGAAAGCCTGAAGACCCAGTGGAAGACGCTGGACGATCGGAAAAAGGATAATGCGCTTAGTCCGGATGAGGAAAAGCAATACGCAAGGGTGAGCACGGAGCTGGTAAATACCTACAAGCTCCTGGCCGGGGTTTATACGGAAAAGGAGATCTACCGGCCGGTCTTTGACCAGAACATTGCTTCCTGGTACGTCCTTCCGGGCGGGGAAGAGCTCCAGAAAGCCTATGAAGAATTCCGTGCGATCCAGGATAAGGATATTGAGGCGCGGCTGAAAAAATGGGATGACGATACCTATGCCGAGGAACGGGAAAAGGCCTCGAAGAAATTCATGGATATCTACAAGAAAATGGCAAATGTCCGTATGAAGGATTATGTACAGGCCTTTGATGAGTCCGTCCCTCCGATGGAGACCGAGGAGTATGAGGACGAGCATGGAGTGACGCAGACGAAGCAGCCTGATTTTGCCTCCATGATGGGCAGAGTTATGGAAGGAGGAACAAGGATCAAGATTCCCTTCACGGATATCGAGTTTACGACGAACCAGAAGAAGATGGCGGATGCGATCGGTATGGACAAGGCTACGGCCTATGCGAACGGGAGCTTTGTGCCCGGACAGGATCTGGTGGATGATATTACAAAGCTGCAGAAGCCTGTCAGAAAGAAGGGCGGCCAGCCGGCCCAGCCTATACAGGAGGCTCCTAAGGAAGTACAGCAGGAATAAAGGAAGAGGATCCGTAAAAGCCACGGGATCTGTTCTATCGTAAAACGGGTGGATTATCCTTTTTAAATGTGATATTATTAGGCCGCATATATTACGGACGAAAAGGAGGACGAGATTATGAAAAAGAAACTGATGGCTTTGATACTGAGCGCTGCGGCATCGCTGACTATGATCGCGGGCTGCGGAGGGAAGACGGAAAATGCACAGCCTGCGGCGGACAGCGCGCCGGCGGCAGCAGCAGAAGAAGCACCTGCGCAAACCGAGGCGGCTGCGGCGATCGATCCGAAGACCGTGGATTACAGCAAGGTCGACTATACAATCGAATACGGAGACAGCGATACCGCCAAGGAGATCGCCTCCAATATGTGGTTCGGCCAGTATGACGGCAAGGTTGTGAAGATCGACGGCATTGCGGAGAAGCTGGGAAGCTGGTCCATTATGGAGGAGGCCGGAGAGGGAACCAAGGTAGGCTTCAGCTTTGAGCTTGTGGACAGCGAGGACTATCCCGCGGACGGTACCCGCGTTGAGCTGGTCGGTGTGATCGCTCCCGGCGGAAGCATGGAGGGCGGCCGCGTTATGTACGTTCTTCCCGAAAATATGACTCCGGTTTCATAAGAAGAGCCTGAAGTACCAGGTTGCCTTCCCCTTGAGGGGAAGGTGGCGCGAAGTGCCGGATGAGGTGACAGTCCCGGAGCCCACCTCACCCGGCCTGCGGGCACCCTCCCCTCAAGGGGAGGGCAATTACCGGATTGCCGGCAGCGGACGGGGAGGAAAACAGAGAACCGTCCCCTGTCTTACCCTGGCTTACCGTTTCTTCGGAGCAGGAGGACAGTGAGGATCAGGACAGCGGGGAAAACGCAGGCGGCGAGCATCCCTGCCTTGAGGTTGTCATCTGCAGCCTGGGTTACGAGACCTACGGCACCGGGACCGAAGGCGCCTCCGAGATCACCGGCCATGGCGAGAAGCGCAAACATGGCGGTCCCTCCGGCGGGAAGACGTTTGGACAGGATACTGATGGTTCCCGGCCACATGATACCGACGGAAAAGCCGCACAGGATACAGCCGGTAAGACTGAAAATCGGGTTTTGCGATACAGCCGCAAGGATATAACAGATAAGACAGAGGATCCCGGAGCCCAGCATATAACCGGTCAGCTCGAGACGGCTTCCGAATTTTCCGTAGATCACGCGGCTGATCCCCATCGCTACCGCAAAGAGACAGGGCCCCGCCAGATCACCGACGGTTTTGGAAAGGCCGAGCGCGGATTCCGCAAAGGCGGAGGCCCATTGGGACATGGACAGCTCTGAGGCGCCGGCACATACCATCAGGATTACGCCGATGAAGAACATGGGCGTTTTGAAGAGGCCGCGAATGGACATGCTCTCGCCTTCTTCCACGAGCGGCTCGATGGGACAGGTGGCAAAATTGTAAATGTTGATCAGAGGCACGATGGCCCACAATACAGCCAGCCACCTCCAGTTTTCCACACCGAAGACAGCGAAAAAGGCCGTCGACAGTAGAATGACGGCCACGGAGCCCCAGCAGTAGAAGGAATGGAGAAGACTCATCACCGCGTCCTTATGCATAAAGGGACAGGCCTCGACAATGGGGCTGGCCAGGACCTCGATCAGTCCGCTTCCGATGGCGTAGATGATGACGCTGATAAGGATCCCGATGAAGGGATCCGGAAAAAGCTGCGGCAGAACCGCCAGACCGATCAGGCCCGCCGCCGAGGTAATCTCCGAGACCACGACGGAGACGCGGTAGCCGATCCGATCTACAAATTTTGCACACAGAACATCCACGATGAGCTGCGTGATAAAAAAGGTCGTGGAAACCAGCGCCAGCTTTCCCAGCGGGATGCCGAAGCTCCTGTGGAAGGTCAGGAACAGGAGCGGGGCAAAATTCGCCGCAATGGCCTGGGTAATGAAGCCCATGTAACAGGCGATCAGGGTTTTTCTATAGTTTTTTCCTGTTTTACTTAAACTGTTTTGCAAAGTCAGCCGCCGCCTTCAGGTCATCTGCATTGGGCCGTCCCTTGTGGATGCCCTTGAACTCGCCTCTGCAGTGGAATTCTCTCGAATCCATCGGGATCCCGACTTTGTCCGCCACTGCCTTTACCTTTTTATATGTAGAATTCAGCATCGCCGCAGAACCGAAATTCACGAGCTTTCCGACCTTCGACCGGTCAAGAGAGCTTACAAAGGTACGGACCTCGGGGTCGATCGTAAAGGCGTAATAGGAATTTCCGAGGAACAGAAGATCCACCGGCTCCGTAATCGGATCGCTTATCGGCAGCGCCTCCACGCCGAGCTCCTTGGCGACCGCTTCGGCAAGTCTTTTTGTATTTCCGGTTTTGGTGTAGTAACGAACTGCGTAAGTCATTTTTCTTCCTCCTCTTTCATTTTTCTTCAAGAAACAGATACAGCAGCCGGTAAAGCTCCTTCGCTTCGTCCGCGCCGAATGCCACATTTTTCTTTGCAAGCTTTCCGGGTATGTCCTTGCATTTCTCCTTCAGGGCATCTCCTTTTTCCGTCAGCTTTATGATCGTTACCCGCTCATCGTCCTTCGAGCGCTCTCTGGTTACATACCCCTCTTTTTCAAAATGCTTAAGCAGCGGGGTCAGAGTACCCGCATCAAGATGAAGGATCCCTCCGAGCTGACCCACGTTCACCTCCTCCTTTTCCCACAGCACCATGAGCACCACATACTGGGTATAGGTCAGGCCCAGGGGCTTAAGGAAGGGGGTATAGGAGCTTACGATCTTGCGCCCGCAGGCGTATAAGGGAAAGCATAATTGGTTTTTCAGCAAAAGCTGTTCGTATGGTTGTGACATTTTATCCGTCCTTTATAGGTTTTGCCATATTATATTTTATCACATGTAATTTGTCAATAATAATTTTCTGCTGACGGATGGGTTGACGAATGGTGGAATCTCTGTTATTATGATTAAGCTGTTTACAGCTTGCGGAGGTGTCGGAACTGGCAGACGAGCAAGACTAAGGATCTTGTGTGTGCAAACACGTGTGGGTTCAAGTCCCATTCTCCGCATGAGAGTTTTTTATTAGAGAGCCTTGAATTTCGTGGATTCAGGGCTCTTCTTAATTCTGAATTTAACCAGATTTTGGTGAGACCAAGGTGAGACCTGCTGATTTAACAGCGTTTGCAGCTCATTCATATTGTCCTTTCCGGCGAAGCTGTAGTGTCTAAGATTCGTCTCCACCGAGTGTCCGAGCAGTCTCGCCCTCTCCGTCACCGGAAGATCACACTTTCCGATCAAAACGTTGCTGTTCAGGCTCATGCGGAAGGCATGATTGTTTATCACAGGCATTGACAGGCTCTTCATCAGCCGCCGGAGGCAGGTCACATACGCATCTTTTTTGATCCAGTCACCATTTTCATGGCAAAAAATGTATTCGGATCGGATCCCCAGCTGCTCCTGCAAGTCACGAAGTTCCGTCAAAATAGCCTTGATCGCATCCGTAAGCGGATATTTCCGCCCTCCACGCGATATCCCCTTCTCGTCCTTCGTCCACGGAACATAATAGTATTCCTTGCCGGCAGGACGTTCGTGATACAGCTGCTGAGCGTGAATATGGATGTAATTCGCATACACATCTTCCCATTTCAGAGCCGGGATCTCGCCGATTCGGACACCGGTTTCGATGGAAAACAGAATGGCGTATCCATTGATAAAGTAGCCGTGGTACCGCTTATATTCCATATATTTGCGAACCGTGGCCTTCACGGTGCCGATTTCTGCTTCCGAAAGGATTTTTTCTTCCGGGGTGGCCGTTTTCGTATCACATGACTTCAGATATACCGCATTCTGGATCACCGAAACTGGATTAGCCGGAATGATGTCATATTCCACCGCATATCCGAAGATTAGGTTCAAAAGCCCCTTATAGGTCAGGAATGCCTTCTTCTTCGGGTGCAGGCGGTTTACCATCTCCTGGGTATGGGCTTTCAGATCCGACTTTGAAATATTGCGGATGTCTTTTCCGGCCATTTCCTTTGAGATAAACCGGTCGAAAGAGTACCGATAACGTTTGATGGTTGATTCATTATTGTTCTCCGTTCGGCTTTTCTCGGCCAGCGCCGATTCGAATACGCCCCTTATAGATGTATCACATACCGTAAGCCCGTATACTGTGAAGAGTTTCCGATAAAGCCCGTCTTCGGTTTTGGCATAAATCTTTGATTTGTCCGCCATCTGGGTGTACCAGAGGCCTTTGGTCTCAACATACTTAATTCGTCTTGGGACACCTCCGTTCGTTACATGTACCTGGTTGATAAGCTGTTTCACCAGCTTCTGTTCTTGTTTTTCCGTCATCAATATTTGTGATGCGGCATCAGCTTCTGATATTATACCACGCTTCGAATACATTTGGAGCGTTTGTTTTAGCTGTTGCAGTTGACGGAGAGAAGAGATTGTTTCATTGTAATCAGGCATAAAAAACCGTACCATTTACCCAAATGATACGGTTTCCATTTCGAAGTATAATCCGCCCGAAAAGCATAAGTATCCCTTGTATCATCTGGATCCCTTATTTTTTTCGGTTTGGATCTTTTTTGGGCGATCCGTGTACGCCTGTCTTCTACCCGTCAATTAAACAAACAGCTTATGTCTTTTTGTTTAATCCAAGATTATTTTAACACGAAAACAATGAACTTTCAAGTGCGTTATGCCGATGAACCTATTTTGCCGCCATGTTTCCGGCCTTCCTCAATCCGTTGGTTTATCGGCAGTTCTCTCTGTGCGTCCCAACTGTATCTACAGTACAGAAAAGCATCACTCTTGGGATTTCGTTAGTATTCCTTGTATTTTATCGACATTATTGATGCCTCATTTGGATTCTATTTGTTATACTTTTCCATTACGACATCAAAATCAAGTACATTCCGGCCGGAATAAAACGAAAAGCCGGGATTATCTTTCATCCCGGTGATGACAAGAGACCCGTTTATCGTATGGCTGTATGAGCAGTCATCTGAGAAAGCTGTGCCAAGAAGCGGAAGGTTTACATCGTCAAATGTGAAGTCAAAATAAAAGTCCATCTGCCTTGATCCACCTACCGAAACACCATGACTGACGCAAGGATAAGTGTTGACTTCCTGATTGTTGGCCGTCTTGTATGTCTTTTCCCAAGCGTCGACCCTTTGCGCCGCCAGTTCGCTTTTGACAATCTGTTCGAAGCGGATACGGCTTTCTTCTTCTCCTGCTCCGAACAGAGAATTTGGGCTGATGAGCGAAACGGCGGCACCGGTATCAAAAAGGAAGCTCAGCATCTCATCTTTCAAAATCCCCTCTACAGCAAGGAAATGTGACGTTTCGACCTTAAAAGCACTAATAGAGGCCACGTAATCCATTCGATGATATCCCCCTGAGTATTTTTTTTGTGTTATATTTTTCCTGTCTGAATACACCCAGCAGGCTGTTATACTTCGGATCCTGCGTAAAAGCGTAAACTACTATCGTGTTTCCATTGAAATCTATGATCGCATTGCAATCAAGATGTTCATTTGCCCAGGCGCCGGTCTCAATGGTTTTCGGGCTGTCAAACTCAAATATTCCCGGTTTAACCTCTGTTACCTTTTCCATTGGATCACCTCATTTGAAGCTTACTCCTACATTATGTTACAGTTTGATTATACAGCGTTTTTGAATGAAATGAAAGGGGCTGTCGCATTAAATACTGCGGCAGCTCCTTTTTATTCGGAGAAAATCCGGCCAAATGGCCGGATTTTTTTCATTATGGGCATCTGGTTTCCATTTTTTCTGAGATTAAGAGACCTTAATCAGAGCCGCATTATA
>JAFSXC010000097.1 GCA_017450105.1 Lachnospiraceae bacterium
CACGCAGGACCGCTCTCGCTATGGGGAAAACGCAGCGGTACTAAACGCAATCGCCGGCAAGCCGACGATTCCGTTAAGTGCCGGCGTTTTCCACATTCCTGCGTTGAAACGATCACCCCGCACCCCCACCCGATTTCCTGACATTTACTCGGGCTGCGATTTTTAGTCTCGCTTACTTCCGGAGGTTACCTTCCGAAGATGCTCTCATACCCCTCGCGGCAACGACCGGTGCCAAAAACCCGCGGCCCCACCAAGTGTGAGAAGTACCCCCTGATATGCCTGGCCGAAAATGAGGATTTGCATTTTCCTTCGGAATAGGATATAAATACATACAAAAGTGTTTTTCTATGAAAGGAGAATCATTATGGCAAATATGATCTGTCCTTCCTGTGGGAAGGAAGTAGAAGCGGGCGCCAAGTTCTGTCCCTTCTGCGGTGCCTCTCTGGCAGCGGCAGCGGCTCCGGAACAGCCGGTACAGAGCGCTCCGGCTCAGAATGCGGCTCCGGAACAGCCGGTCCAGCCCGCGCCTGCGCAGAACGCGGCGCCTGTGCAGCAGACACCTCCGGTACCCCCGGTTCAGGCGGAAGAACTTCCTCCGGTGCCCCCGGTCCAGCCGGTACAGAATCCGGAACAGCCGGTCCAGGGTGCATACCAGGATCCGAACCAGGTCCAGCAGGCGCCTTATATGCAGCAGGATCCGAATCAGCCGTATCCTTACCAGCAGCCTTATCAGAACGTGCCGGCCGGCGGTCAGAGCGGCATCGGAAAAGGACTTGCGATCGCCTGCTTATGTACCGGTATCGCCTCCATTGTCTTCGCGCTGTTTGCCCATCCGGTAATCCCGCTGATCTTTGGTATCGTCGCCATCGTTCTTGCCATTGTCAGCAGGAAATACGGCGGCTCCAACGGAATGCGGATCGGTGGTCTTGTGACCGGTATTATCGGAACGATCATCAGTGTGATCGCGCTGATCGTGCTGATCGCCTGCACCTGCGCAGTAAACCGTGCAGCATCGAGCATCGGTAATTCCATCAACGATATTATCGGACAGTATGGTGGAGATTACGGTGATTATGACGATTACGGCGATTACGACATGGATGAGATCCAGGACGCGATCGAGGGCTTGGGAGATCTGTTTAATCAATGAAACCTTTTGTAATTCTTTTCGGCCACCGTCTGCCATCCTATGGATTGGCGGCGGTGGCCGGTTTTCTGCTTGGACTGACTTTTGTCCTTCTGGAGGGAAGAAGGTATAAGACTGTTTGGAGAGACGCGGCGGATGCCTATCTGATCGGTATTCTGGGGACGCTTCTCGGGGCCAAGCTGCTTTACCTTCTGGTTCAGCTTCCTTCGATCATCCGCGACATTCCAAAGATCCGGGAGGACGGCACCTACTTTTTTACTCATTATCTGGCCGGCGGAATGGTCTTTTACGGCGGCCTTTTCGGGGCTGTTTTCTTTGCTTATCTGACGACCCGTTTTTTCGGAAAGCGGCTGTCTGAGCTTTCCCCCATGCTTGTCCCGGCGCTGGCGCTGGTAGCTGGAACGGGGAGGATCGGGTGCTTTCTGGCGGGGTGCTGCTATGGAAGAGAAACGGACGGGCCTGTTTATGTTGTGTTTCATAATTCCCTTTCGGCGCCGCCCGACGTTCATCTTATTCCGACGCAGCTCTTCGAAGCGGTTTTTGATTATTCTCTGTTTTTCCTTCTGTGGTATCTTGGGCGTAAGGGATATAAGGAGGCGCTTCTGCCTTTGTATTTCTTCCTGTATGCGGTTTTCCGGTTTGTGCTGGAGTTCTTCCGGGGAGATGCCCAGAGGGGCATGGCGCTTGGATTTTCCACCTCCCAGTGGATCAGCCTCGGCATCCTCCTTTTCCTTCTGATCCGCTGTTTGTACAAAAGACGAAGGCGCGCGCAGACTACCTGATTTTCGGCCGGTGGTACGAAAGACCCCTTGCAATCGGGCGGGGCATATAGTTATAATATGGTTTGGATTTCTGCCGGGTTTGAGGCAGAAAAGCGAGGAAAGAGGAGAATGAAATGAAACAGATTGAAAATGTATGCCTTCGTTATTGTGTACCCTTCCTTTTCCGGGAGTCGATCGACCGGGCGACGCCGAAGATCGAGCGTTATGAGAGGCCGAACGGGGACTGTGTGTGGGCCTGGGAACGGGTGACCGCTGAGGATTGGAAGAAGGGAGAAGCGCCGCTTTTTGACTTCCTTTTGGATAACCTGATGGCGGATACCGGAGAAAGGTCGGCTGTCGGAAGATGCTTTTCGATGAAAAAGCCCCAGGGAAGACCCTTCCTTGCTACGCGCTTTCTCGCGAGCCAGGGCGATAGTGAAACAGAGGTAACGGTGAGTGTCGAGAAGATCGGACTCTTCCTTACCAGAAGCCGTGTCGGGTTCCTGTGGTATGAGCTGGGCTTGTCTGAGGCGGAGCTGACGCAGGAGCTTGTGGTTGATTTCCAGCAGAAGCTGGTGGAGGCGAATCCCTTTGCGGAATGGGTCGCGGAGTGGCTTTCTCCGCTGGAAAAGGCTTTTTTGCCCGGACGGGAGATAAATGAGAAGCTTCTGCCGGGACGGCCGCTTCTTTATACGGTCGCTTCCTTTGACCAGGGGACGGAGGCGCAGATGAAGAAAACAGCGTTTGCGCTTTCTACCGGGAGAGAGACCGACAAACCGTCGGAGGCCTGCCTGGAGGGCGGCTTTGACGGCGGGTGCTTTGGTGCTTCGGAGGAGGGGCTGGCCCTGATCTTTAAGGGACATTCCGAAAATACGGAAAAAGGAAGAAGAGAATTCTTCCTCCTGTATCTTTATTTCCTGTACCGGCGGTATTCGATCCTGTTTTTCGCGGAAAGGACCAACCGGGAGATCTCCGCGGCGACAGAGGATTATGAGCGCATAAAGGATAAGGATGCGGACAAGAGAGAGCAGAGAGTACGGCGCAGAGAAAAAACGAAGGCGTCGCTCGAGAAGCTGGTGGTCGATATGTCCCTGTTCCTGTTAAAAAACGACCGGCTGACCGTAAGCTTTCTGGAGAAGGAGAGCGCGCTGGCGGCCTTCCTTTCGGATAAGCTCCGGATGCAGGAGACGGAGGCGGCGCTGGAGGAGAAGCTGTGCGCGGCGGAGCGCCTGATCGGGAGCCTGGACAGGCTTGAGTACCAGGAAGAGGAGGACAGAAGACAGGAAGAGGAGAGGACCGAAAAAGAGCGGGAGGAAGTGGACAGAGCGTTCTCGGTTTTCGGCTGGAGAAAAAAGAAGAATTGAATTATTGTATAAAATCGCACAACATGTTACTGTTCACCCCCAATGTCAGTAACTTAAGCAAATAAACGTATTGGCGTCGCTTCCACAAGCCATCTCCCAGACTCTGTGCGCGGGGGCCCCGCGATAATAACGGCCCCCCGGAAAACAATGGTCCCCCCGTGCTCGGTCCGGGACCCTCTTGCTCGCGCTCCGAGGAAAGTTTTGGGCTTAAGTTACCGACATTGAAGTGTGAACAGTAACGAGGATTTGTCCCAACACTACATTTCTTCATTTTTGTTCATTGACGGAAGAACCCAATTCTCTTATAATTTCCCATGATTAGAGAGAGTTGGGTTTTTTATTGCATTCAATTGGGAGGATGTATTCATGGCTTCATTAGCAAAGAAAATGACGCATGCGGCTGAACGTCAGGTGTTCTCTTTGGCGATCGACGGTTTTCTGAAACACCTGAACCGGAAGGAAGACCGGACCGAGTCCTATTTAAAGCTTGTGGACGCGGCGGGGAAATTCTGGAAGGACGCAAAGCCGGAGACGCTGGACGCTGTTCGTGCCGCGATCAAGGATCCGAATAACCGGTGGCTGAAATTTATTAACCGTGTGATCGACGAGACAAATCCGCACGTAGCGAAGATGACGCTTTTAAATCTCGGTTATGAGGCGTTTTTCCGCGGAACGAAGAAGATCCGCGAGAACCGTGAAAAGTATGGCTGTAATATTCCGTGGCTGATCCTGTTCGATCCCACGAGCGCCTGCAATATGCATTGCGAGGGCTGCTGGTCCGGAACCTACGGACGGAAGAGCAACCTTTCCTTTGCGGATATGGATAAGATCGTGACCCAGGGAAAAGAGCTGGGCGTGTATCTGTATATGATGACGGGCGGCGAACCCTTATGCCGGAAGGCGGATGTGCTGAAGCTGGCCGAGAAGCATAACGATGTTCAGTTCGGTATTTTCGATAATTCGACGCTGATCGATGAAGCCTTCTGCAAGGAAGTGGTTCGTCTCGGAAATATTACCTTCATGCTTTCCATCGAAGGTACGCCGGATACCAACGACGCCCGGCGCGGGATCGGCCATTACGATGCCGTTATGAACGCGATGGATCTGTTCCAGAAATACGGGATTATCTTCGGAACCTCGATCTGCTATACCAGAGCCAATATCGAGGCCGTGACCGACGAGAAGTTCTTACGCATGATCGCCGACAAGGGCGCGCGCTTCGGCTTCTTCTTCCACTATATGCCGGTCGGAAATAACGCCGTGCCGGAGCTGATGCCGACGGTGGAGCAGAGAAAGAAGATGATTACGACGATCCGCAAGCTCCGGGATCCGTCCTGCGATATCGGCTTCTATCCGATGGACTTCCAGAACGACGGAGAATTCGTGGGCGGCTGTATCGCCGGCGGACGGAATTATTTCCACATTAATTCCATGGGAGATGCGGAACCCTGCGTATTTATCCATTTCTCCAATACAAACATCCATACCCATTCGATCCTTGAAATGCTCCAGAGTCCTCTGTTTATGGCGTACCATGAGGGCCAGCCCTTTAACCATAACCACTTAAGGCCCTGCCCGATGCTGGAGAACCCCCAGTACTTAAGGGAGATGGTGAAGCGGACCGGAGCCCACGGAACCAACGAGGAATCCGAGGAGGATGTCGAGCATCTCTGCGCGAAGTGCGATGATTACGCCGAAAAATGGGCGCCTGTCGCGGATGAGATCTGGGAGAACCAGGAGAAACATTTCGTGGCGGCCTACCAGAACTATACGGCCGAGAAGATCGACGAGATGTACGGGGACAGAGAAGACCTTCCCTTCAACAAACCGGAAAGCAAAACTGCCTGAAGAAAAGTAAATCAGGATTGAAAATTTAATAAACTCCGATTATAATAAGAACGAAACTGTGTATTGTGGTTTCGTTCTTATTTTTTCCAATATCGTGAGGAATTGTGATCTCAACTTCGCCTTCTACGCTATACCTAAATTACAAAATGTTGACAAAAAATTTCCGCAACCCATAAAGGATTGCGGACTATATGTGCTCGGCTAAACTTTGGAACTCAGGAGGTTGATTTGCCGCCAAATCACAGGTTTTCTTTGAAACGGACAATGATCCGGTGTAGAATAACTGTATCCTGTCGTATGGAGGATATCCACTTGTCAAGTTATAAGACCAGAGTAATCGACGCATCGATTGCGCATCGCCTCGTTCTCTTTTGCAAGGGGAAACTCCGCTCATTTCTGATATTTCAGGCACAGCATGGTAAGATCGTCAAACTGCTCCGCTCTTCCCACAAAGGCATTCACGGATCCGAGAATCTCCGAAAGCAGTGACTTCGGAGGAAGATCCTTTGCCCGGTTCAGAGCGTCCAGCATTCTCTGTTTTCCAAACAATTCATCGCTTATATTTGCGGCTTCCACCACTCCGTCGGTGAACACAAACAGCACCGAGCCGGGATCCATGGCAATCTCATATTCCTCGTATTTCATTCCCTCGATCCTTCCCAGCACAAGGCCGTGAGGATCCTTGAGAAGCTCAAAGGCGCCGCCGTCTTTACATACCGCCGGCCGCTCATGACCGGCATTGGCGGCAGTGAGCTTCCCGGAGGACAGTTCCAGAATTCCCACCCAAACGGTGACGAACATCTGCTCTTTGTTATTGGCGCAGATGGTGGTATTTGCTTCTTCAAGAATCCGCCCGGGAGACTTTCCTTCAAGAGCAAGGCTTTTTAAGATGTATTTGGAGACCATCATAAACATGGCCGCGGGAATTCCTTTTCCCGAGACATCCGCAATCGTCATGTACAGGTGGTCTTCGTCCAGAAAAAAGAAATCGTAAAAATCTCCCCCCACCGTTTTCGCCGGAGTCATGGAGGCATACAGATCCACATCATTTCTCTCCGAAAAGAGGGAGAAATCATCCGGGATGCTGCCGGTCTGTATGTTGGCGGCAAAAGACAGCTCCGCCGCGGCGCGTTCGCGTTCCACGGCTGCCCTCTGTCTTTCCAGCGCAAACTTCTCTGTCTCAATGATCATGTCGGAGAAATTGTCCGACAGCCGTTCAAGCTCGTTGCCCGATTGAACGGAAACCAGCTTTGGAATGATCTCCATGATGTTTTTTTTGCGAGTGTATTCCTCCACATATTCCGTGACGCAGGACAGAGGCTTCAGCACCTTGAAGTAAAGGAATAATAACAGAATCAACCCGCAGGAAAGGAGCAAAGCCGCATTGATGCATTCCGAAAGCCGGGTTCCCGCCAAAACGATACGCTGCACATCGTCCATCACGTAAGCAGCACCTATATGGCAGGAGATATCCCCCTTTTCCACAATGGGTACATAAGTAAACAGATAATTCTTTCCGTCTGTGGTGGATTGTATTTCTTCAAAATATGCCCGTTCCTTTTTCGTCTCATACATTTCCGCAACTGCGGGATGCAATGCCGCGTTGAATGGCCAGTTCTCTCTCAGGGTGGAATAGCTTTCCAATAAAGCCCGTTCCTCTTTGCTTTTTCCCTGAAAAAGAGGAATCGCCTCCCCGTTGTCCTGCAGGGCGACACAGTTGAGCTCCCCCAGCCCGAAGCTGATTTTGAATGAATCAAACTGCGGCAGAATGGAAAGATAAGAAGCCTCCGCAAAGGCTTTCTGCTCCTCGGGAGAAAACCCTTTTGCCTGCGTATCGGTAATCTTCTTTAAGGATTCCGTTTCCTCACTCAAAAGAAGCTTCTGAAGAAGCGTTCCCCGTTTTCCCGGATCCCCCGGGAGTTCCATGCCGCTTCCCTTTGTTTTCCAGTAATTCAGAAGCCAGGGAAGCGCGTCATACTCCGCCAGGTTCTCCTTCATCTGGAAAAGAACAGCCTGCATCCTCCATCGGATAATATAGGTATAATTCCGGTTGTGAATGTAGTAAATGAAGATCCCGTTTAGCACCAAAGTGATCGAAAACAGTCCGATGATCCACACAAGCGCCTGCCGTAATATTTTTTTATCTTTTTTCATAAGCTCTTTCTTTGTGCTGCCGGGAAGATTTACCCCTTCCGGAGGCAAACGTAATTTCCGGTATCCATATTGGGCGCTTCAATGAGAAAGCCCGCCGCCTCCGCCAGAATCTCGACGGATTCGATTCCGCAGGAAAAATGCCAGTAGGTTCTCTCCGGTACGATAACAGAACCTCCGTTGCGGATTTTCTCCGCAAGACGGAAGAAATCCTCCGCCATGCTTTCGTAATCCTCATCCTCCCGGAAATTCAGATCGAGAATGCCGTATTGGAAGCCTCCCTTCACTTCATCAATCTCATCCTCTGATATAACTGTGAGACCCGGCGCCAAACGGATCTCGTTGGAAAGAAGCAGAACGGAACCCACCGGCTGGATCTCCTCCAGAACCTCCGCGATGGTCTTGAGATTTTCCGGTTTGTCAGACTCCTTCGCGCGCTTTTCCGCAAAAAGCATGTCGAAATATCTGCTCTCCGCACGTTCCAGGAAATCCCGGTCAC